>NZ_JZWY01001380.1:0-333 GCF_000966955.1 Streptomyces sp. NRRL S-495 | reverse complement strand
TCAGAGATGTGTATAAGAGACAGGCCTGGATCCTGCTCAGCCAGAACGGCCAGGTGGCCGGATTCGACGGCAGCGTGCTTCAGGTCTCGTTCATCAACGCGGGTGCCCGCGACAGTTTCGTGAGCAGCAACAGCGACGACGTGCTGCGGGCCGCGCTGGCGGACGCGCTCGGCGTGGACTGGCGGATCGAGTGCATCGTCGATCCGTCCGGTGGCACGGCCGGCCCCGGCGGCGGCTCCGGTGGGGTCGCCACTCCGAGCGGCAGTGGTGGCGGCGGGGGCGGCTGGGGTGCCCCACCGGCGCGTCCGGCGGCGCCCGCGCCCCAGATGGCGC
>NZ_JZWY01001379.1:0-345 GCF_000966955.1 Streptomyces sp. NRRL S-495 | reverse complement strand
CCTCACCTCGTGCCGCAGGATCCTGGAGGCCGTCGTCGACCATGTCCTGCCTGCGCAGAAGGAACCCTCCGAGACCGGGCACAAGCTAGACCAGCCCTCCTATCGCAACCGGCTGTTCGAGTTCATCAAGAAGAACACTCAGAGCGGCAGCGTCGCCGACACGACCATCGCCATGGCCAAGGGCCTGCACGACAGGTTCACCGCGTTCGACACCCTGACCAACAAGGGTGTGCACGCCTCCGTCGCCTTGCAGGCAGCGAACATGTGCGCCCTGAACACCTACATCCTGTGCGGCGAGATCCTCCAGCTGAAGGAGCAGGTCGAGGCGCAGCAGGGCTCTTGACG
>NZ_JZWY01001378.1:0-357 GCF_000966955.1 Streptomyces sp. NRRL S-495 | reverse complement strand
GTCGAGCAGCGACCAGCCGTCGGTGAAGGGCTCCAGCGCGAACGCGCACTCCGCCATCTTCTCCGCGAAGACCGGTGAGAAGTCGAGGAGTTCACGCGCCATGCCGATCCACTGCGAACCCTGGCCCGGGAAGACGAACACCGTCCCGGTGGATCCGGCCCGGCCGGTGACGACTCCGGCGGAGCTGCCGGTGGAGACGAACTCCTGGAGCCGCTCGGCGAGTTCTTCGCGACCTTCGCCGACCACGACGGCCCGGTGGTCCAGCAGCGACCGACCGGCCGTAAGGGTGAACGCGACGTCGTGCAGGTCGAGTTCGGTCCCGTCGGTGAGCCGCTCCAGCAGGCGCGCGGCCTGCTC
>NZ_JZWY01001377.1:0-214 GCF_000966955.1 Streptomyces sp. NRRL S-495 | reverse complement strand
TCCGGGCGGACAGCACCCACGGCACCGGACCGTCACCCTCGACCTCGTCGCCCACGACCTCGGGCGACTCCGCTGCGGCCTCCAGGACCACATGCGCGTTGGTCCCACCGATGCCGAAGGAGGACACGGCGGAGCGGCGCGGGCGGTCGAGTTCGGGCCAGTCCTGCTGCTCGGTGAGCAGGCTGACAGCGCCGGACTCCCAGTCCACGTGGTG
>NZ_JZWY01001376.1:0-234 GCF_000966955.1 Streptomyces sp. NRRL S-495 | reverse complement strand
GCTCGGTGAGCAGGCTGACAGCGCCGGACTCCCAGTCCACGTGGTGCGACGGGGTGTCCGCGTGCAGGGTGCGCGGCATCACGCCGTGCCGCATCGCCTCGACCATCTTGATCACGCCCGCGACACCCGCCGCCGCCTGGGTGTGCCCGATGTTGGACTTCACCGACCCGAGCCAGAGCGGGTGTTCGGCGTCGCGCTCCTGGCCGTAGGTGGCCAGCAGGGCCTGTGCCTCGA
>NZ_JZWY01001375.1:0-238 GCF_000966955.1 Streptomyces sp. NRRL S-495 | reverse complement strand
CCGTAGGTGGCCAGCAGGGCCTGTGCCTCGATCGGGTCGCCGAGCGCGGTGCCCGTACCGTGCGCCTCCACGAGGTCGACCTCGGCCGGGGTGAGCCGGGCGTTGGCGAGGGCATCGCGGATGACGCGCTGCTGGGAGGGGCCGTTGGGCGCCGTGAGGCCGTTGCTCGCGCCGTCCTGGTTGACCGCCGAACCGCGCACCACCGCCAGCACCCGGTGCCCCAGCCGCTCGGCGTCGG
>NZ_JZWY01001374.1:0-268 GCF_000966955.1 Streptomyces sp. NRRL S-495 | reverse complement strand
CCGTCATCGCCGGGCCCTCCAGGCCCAGCAGGTAGGAGATCCGCCCGGACGCCACACCACCGCTGCTGCCGGTGATCAGCAGGCCCTCGACGTCCTCGGTCGCCTCCGACAGCCAGGTGCCGTAGTCGTGGTACATCAGGCCGGCGAAGACGCCGGTGCGGCTGCCGCGCAGGGTGGCGGGGTCGATGCCGGCGCGCTCCAGGGCTTCCCAGGAGGTCTCCAGCAGCAGGCGCTGCTGCGGGTCCATCGCGGTGGCCTCGCGCGGGCT
>NZ_JZWY01001373.1:0-412 GCF_000966955.1 Streptomyces sp. NRRL S-495 | reverse complement strand
GGGCGCCACCGCGGTCGTCACGGCCACCGCCGTAGCCGCCGCCGGCGGGACGGCCGCCACGGTCGTCGCGGCGGTCGTCGCGTCGCGGAGCACGGTCGTTGGACCAGCTCCCGCGGGACCGGGGCTCGTAGCCGCGGCCGTCGTCCGATCGACGCTCGGGACGGTCCTGGGGCTCGTTCGCCATCGTGGTGACTCCTTCTGCTTCTTCATCTCCACCGCGCACCGGGCAGCACCACTGCCCGCTCGCGGTTCGGCGCCGACCTCCTGGCCGTGCACCTTCTCCATTGTCCGACATCCAGGGACACCCCGCGTCCGGGCGGAAGTCCCTGATCTGCCGGTCGTACACACATGCGCACAACGCAAAAAAAGCCGCGGCCCCCAGCGAATCGCTGGGGGCCGCGGCTTTGAATAA
>NZ_JZWY01001372.1:0-421 GCF_000966955.1 Streptomyces sp. NRRL S-495 | reverse complement strand
GCCGGGGATGTCGAGCACATAGGTGGGCTGGCAGGTGCCGGAGACCCTCCCGCGCAGTCGCCGGACCAGCTCCTGGCCCTCGGCGACGGTGGTGCGGAAGTGCCCGGTGCCCTGGGCGAGGTCGCCGTGGTGCAGGTAGTAGGGCTTCACCCGGTTGGCCACCAGGGTCCGGAACAGCCCCTCCAGCGCCTCCGGGGTGTCGTTCACCCCGCGCAGCAGCACGGTCTGGCTGAGCAGCGGGACGCCGCCCCGGTTCAGCCGCCGCAGCGCGCCGCGCGCCGCCTCGCCGATCTCCTGGCTGTGATTGGTGTGGACCACCACCCAGACGGGGGTCTCGGTGGCGAGCGCGTCCACCAGCTCGTCGGTGACGCGCTCGGGGTCGACCACCGGCACCCGGGTGTGGAAGCGGATCACCTTCACA
>NZ_JZWY01001371.1:0-423 GCF_000966955.1 Streptomyces sp. NRRL S-495 | reverse complement strand
GCCCGGCGCACCCGTACACCAAGGGACTGCTCAACTCGATCCCCCGGCTGGACCAGAAGGGCCAGAGCCTCTACGCGATCCAGGGCCTGCCGCCGAGCCTGCTGCGGATCCCGTCGGGGTGCGCGTTCAACCCGCGCTGCGACCGGGTCCAGGACGTCTGCCACACCGAACTCCCGCGCCTGGTCCCGGTGCTGGACGCCGAGGGGGCCGACCTGCCGGGCCGCCGCAGCGCCTGCCACTTCTGGAAGGAGACCCTCCATGGCTGAGCCGATCCTGGAGGTCAGGGACCTGGTCAAGCACTACCCGCTGACCCAGGGGGTCGTCCTCAAGAAGCAGGTCGGCGCGGTGCGGGCGGTGGACGGCGTCTCCTTCGCGCTGACCAAGGGCGAGACGCTGGGCATCGTCGGCGAGTCCGGCTGTGGC
>NZ_JZWY01001370.1:0-215 GCF_000966955.1 Streptomyces sp. NRRL S-495 | reverse complement strand
ATCGTCGGCGAGTCCGGCTGTGGCAAGTCCACGCTGGCCAAGGTGCTGATGAACCTGGAGAAGGCGACTTCGGGCCAGGTGCTGTTCAAGGGCGAGGACATCACCCGGCTCTCCGGGGCCGGGCTGAAGGCGGTGCGCCGGAACATCCAGATGGTGTTCCAGGACCCGTACACCTCGTTGAACCCGCGGATGACGGTCGGCGACATCATCGGGGA
>NZ_JZWY01001369.1:0-439 GCF_000966955.1 Streptomyces sp. NRRL S-495 | reverse complement strand
TCGACGAAGGCGGTGCCGGGCAGGATGACCGTCCCGAACACGCCGTGATCGGCCAGCCAGGAGTGCGTGGTCAGCGACATCTGGCCGGTCAGCACCAGCCCGTCCTGGGAGGCCAGCCGGACGGCGGCGCCCAGCAGCGGGTGCCCGGCCGGGTTCAGCCCGAGCCCGGCCGCGTCCAGGACCGGCTTGGCTGCGGGCAGCCAGTGGCGGCGGTGCTGGAAGGCGTAGGTGGGGAGGTCGGTGAGGTGGCCGGTGCTGGTCCAGGGGGCCCAGTCGACGGTGAGGCCGGCGGTGTGGGCTTCGGCGAGGCTGTGGAGGAGGCGGAGTTGTCCGCCTTCGCCGCGCCGCAGGGTGCCGATCGCGCGGACGCCGTCGGTGCCGGTGTTCTCGGCGGCCTGGGTGACGGGGCCGGTGAGCACGGGGTGCGGGCTGGCCTCGA
>NZ_JZWY01001368.1:0-262 GCF_000966955.1 Streptomyces sp. NRRL S-495 | reverse complement strand
CTTCGGCATCAGCCCGCGCGAGGCCGCCGCCATGGACCCGCAGCAGCGCCTGCTGGTCGAGACCGCCTGGGAGGCCCTGGAGCGGGCCGGCGTCAACCCCGACGGACTGCGCGGCAGCCGCACCGGCGTCTTCGTCGGTGCGATGAGCATGGAGTACGGCCCGCGGCTGAACGCCCCCGTCGACGGCACCGAGGGCTTCCGCCTCACCGGCACCACCACCAGTGTGGCGTCCGGACGGATCTCCTACCTGCTGGGCCTGGAG
>NZ_JZWY01001367.1:0-471 GCF_000966955.1 Streptomyces sp. NRRL S-495 | reverse complement strand
CGGATCTCCTACCTGCTGGGCCTGGAGGGCCCGGCGATGACGGTGGACACCGCCTGCTCCTCCTCGCTCGTCGCCCTCCACCTGGCCGTCCAGGCCCTGCGCAACGGCGAGTGCTCGCTGGCACTGGCCGGCGGTGTCACGGTGCTCTCCACGCCCGGCATGTTCGTCGAGTTCTCCCGTCAGCGCGGCCTCGCCGCCGACGGCCGCTGCAAGGCCTTCTCCGACGACGCCGACGGCACCGGCTGGGGCGAGGGCGTCGGCCTGCTGGTCGTCGAGCGCCTCTCCGACGCGCGACGCAACGGCCACCAGGTACTGGCCGTCGTCCGGGGCTCCGCCGTCAACCAGGACGGCGGCAGCAACGGCCTCACCGCGCCCAACGGGCCCGCCCAGCAGCGGGTGATCCAGGACGCGCTGGCCAGTGCGCGGCTCACCGGCGCGGACGTGGACGTCGTGGAGGCGCACGGCACCGGT
>NZ_JZWY01001366.1:0-238 GCF_000966955.1 Streptomyces sp. NRRL S-495 | reverse complement strand
CGCCAAGGTGGCCCGCGCCGTGCTGGCCAAGTACGGCGTCGAGCGGATCGAGACCAGGCTGGTCGCCGAGGGCGGCTCCTTCGAGACCGACGGCGAGGGCACGCTGCTGGTCACCGAGAGCTCGGTCGTCAACGCCAACCGCAATCCCGGGATGAGCCGCGACCAGGTCGAGGCCGAACTCAAGAAGGCTCTCGGCGTCACCAAGGTGATCTGGCTGGCCGGCGTCAAGGGCAAGGAC
>NZ_JZWY01001365.1:0-415 GCF_000966955.1 Streptomyces sp. NRRL S-495 | reverse complement strand
CCACGTGGACTGCCTGGTCCGCTTCGTCGCGCCGGGTGTCGTCGTGCTCGACAAGGCGTTCCTCGGCACCCCGGCCGATGTCTGGTCCCGCTCCGCCGACCAGGCCCGATCGGTGCTCAGGAACGCGACGGACGCGCGCGGCCGGAAGCTGGAGGTGGTGGAGCTGCAGCAGCCCGACCCCGACCGGATCACCGGGCGCGGCGACGCCTTCGTCTCCTCCTACATGAACTTCTACCTCGGCACCAAGGGCGTCTACCTGCCCAGGTTCGGGGACCAGAAGGCCGACGAGCACGCCCAGCAGGTGATGAGGAAGTACTTCCCCACCCGCGAGATCGTCCCCGTGAAGATCGACGGGATCGCCGGCGGCGGTGGCGGCATCCACTGCGCCACCCACGACATCCCCGCCATCGGCTGA
>NZ_JZWY01001364.1:0-487 GCF_000966955.1 Streptomyces sp. NRRL S-495 | reverse complement strand
CATCCCCGCCATCGGCTGACCGGCTGACCGGCCGTCGGCCGACCAGCGGTACCTCCGAGGCCGGGTCCGCCCCACCGGACCCGGCCCCGCCGCATCACACGGCGGGCTCCCGCCGCCGCCCGCCCCGAGGCGGTCGATGTTGAGCTGCTCGACGGTGCGGCCCGGGAACAGCCGGGCGAGGGTGGCCCTCGCCGCGCTGTCGGCCCGGGTGTCGCCGAACTGGGCGGAGATCACCGCGTTGTTGCACAGGTAGTAGTTCGCGTAGGAGCCGACGAAGTTCGGGTCGGTGGAGCGGATGAGGTTGTAGTCGGGTCCCTGGATCTGGCTGACCGTGTACCGCGATCCCTGGGCGTTGGTGGCGGCCGAGAGGATCCTGTACTGCTGGCGCGCGTCCTCCGACCAGGCGTCGGTGTCGCCCGCCAGCGGCATCTGGACCACACCCGTGGTGCCGCCGAGGTAGCGGGACGTGGCGTCCACGTGGTCGTCG
>NZ_JZWY01001363.1:0-239 GCF_000966955.1 Streptomyces sp. NRRL S-495 | reverse complement strand
GGCCTGGTGGTTGCCCCAGCCGTTGAAGTTGAGGCCGATGGTGTCGAGGCCGCCGGCGCCGTCGGTGCGGAAGACGGGGCCGGTGTCCCGCATCCAGCAGTCGTCGACCGGGATGTCCCCGATCACGGTGACCCCCGAACCGCACATCGACCGGGCCTTGGCGACGCTGGCGGGGTTGGCGCACATGGTCACCGGCTCGTACTTCGCGATCGTCTTCGCGATCAGCGCGATGTCCGACT
>NZ_JZWY01001362.1:0-491 GCF_000966955.1 Streptomyces sp. NRRL S-495 | reverse complement strand
CCTACAACATCCCGGTGGCGCTGCGGCTGACCGGCGAGTTGGACCGCGGGGCCATGGCTGAGGCGTTGCGGGACGTGACCGGGCGGCACGAGGCGCTGCGCACGGTCCTGCCGGTGGCGGATGGTGAGCCGTTCCAGCGGGTGCTGTCGCTGGAGGAGTGCGGCTTCGAGCTGTCGGTGGTCGAGGTGGCGCCGCAGGAACTGGATGCGGCGGTGGCGGAGGCGGTCGGGTATGCGTTCGACCTGACGTCGGAGATCCCGCTCCGGGCGACGCTGTTCGCGCTCGGCGAGGCCGAGCACGTGCTGGTGATTCTGGTGCATCACGTGGCGGCCGACGGTTGGTCGACGGCGCCGTTGGCGCGGGATGTGTCGGTGGCGTATGCGGCGCGGGTCGCGGGTCGGGTGCCGGGCTGGGCGGCGCTGCCGGTGCAGTACGCGGACTATGCCTTGTGGCAGCGGGAGTTGCTCGGGAGCGAGGACGATCCGGGCAGT
>NZ_JZWY01001361.1:0-284 GCF_000966955.1 Streptomyces sp. NRRL S-495 | reverse complement strand
ATCCGGGCAGTCTGGTGTCCGGGCAGGTGGAGTACTGGCGTGGGGCGTTGGACGGGGTCCCGGAGGAGCTCGTCCTGCCCACCGACCTGGCGCGACCCGCGACACCCACCCACCGCGGTCACACAGTGGCGCTGGAGATCCCCGCAGGGCTGCACGAGGGCCTGCTGTCGGTGGCCCGGGAGCAGGGGGCGACCCTGTTCATGGTGCTGCAGGCGGCGTTGGCGGTCACCCTGAACCGGATCGGTGCGGGCACGGACATCCCGATCGGTGCGGCGATCGCCGGG
>NZ_JZWY01000218.1:0-10093 GCF_000966955.1 Streptomyces sp. NRRL S-495 | reverse complement strand
TCCTGGACCTCACCCTCGGCAACTTCGCCGAGGTCGGCCTGCGCGAGGCGGCGATCGTCGTCGGCTACCGCAAGGAGGCGGTCGAGGAGCGCAAGGAGGCGCTGGAGCGGAAGTACGGTGTCAAGCTCACCCTGGTCGAGAACGACAAGGCCGAGGAGTGGAACAACGCCTACTCGCTCTGGTGCGCCCGTGAGCTCTTCACCGAGGGCCTGCTGCTCGCCAACGGCGACACCGTCCACCCCGTCTCGGTCCAGCGCACCATGCTGGAGGGCAACGCCCGGCTGACCGCCGAGGGCCGCGCGCCCGGCATCCTGCTCGCCCTCGACACGGTGAAGAAGCTCGCCGACGAGGAGATGAAGGTGGTCGTCGACCCGGCCGCCGGCATGCGCCGCATCACCAAGCTGATGGACCCGGCGGAGGCCACCGGCGAGTACATCGGTGTCACCGTGATCAACCCGGCCGCCGCCGCCGACCTCGCCGACGCGCTGCGCGCCACCTACGAGCGCGACCCGCAGCTGTACTACGAGGACGGCTACCAGGAGATGGTGAACCGCGGCCTGCGGATCGACGTCCAGCCGATCGGCGAGGTCTCCTGGGTCGAGGTCGACAACCACGACGACCTGGCGAAGGCGCGGGAGATCGCGTGCCAGTACTGACCCGGCTGGTGCCGTCGCCGCTCTTCGTGGAGATCCGCCCGGGCGCGCTGGACGCGCTCGGCGGCATCCTCGCCGACCAGCGGCTGTCCGCCTCGGGCCGGATCGCGGTGGCGATCAGCAACGGCTCGGGTTCGGTGCTGCGGGCCCGGCTGGAGCCGGCCCTGCCCGGCGCCGACTGGTACAGCGTGGCGGACGGCAGCCTCGACAGCGCGGTGCGGCTGGCGGACGAGATCCGCGGCGGTGTGCGCGGCGGCCACTACGACACCATCGTCGCCCTGGGCGGCGGCAAGATCATCGACGCGGCCAAGTACGCCGCCGCGCGACTCGGCCTGCCGCTGGTCTCGGTCCCGACCAACCTGGCCCACGACGGCATCTGCTCGCCGGTCTCCACCCTCGACAACGACGCCGGGCGCGGCTCCTACGGGGTGCCGAGCCCGATCGGCATCGTGATCGACCTGGACGTGATCCAGGGCGCCCCGCCGCGCTTCGTCGCGGCCGGCATCGGCGACATCGTCTCCAACATCTCGGCCTGCGCCGACTGGGAGTTGTCGCACGCCGAGACCGGTGAACCGGTGGACGGACTGGCCGTCGCGATGGCCCGTTCGGCGGGCGAGAACCTGCTGCGGCACCCAGGAAACCTTCAGGATCAGGGCTTCCTCACCGCCCTCGCCGAGGCACTGGTACTGTCCGGCATCGCGATGAACATCGCGGGCAGCACCCGGCCCTCGTCGGGCGCCTGCCACGAGATCTCGCATGCCCTGGACGTGCTGTATCCCAAGCGGTCCGCCCAGCACGGCGAACAGGTCGGCCTCGGTGCCGCCTTCGCCAGCTTCCTGCGGGGCGAGCGCGAGCTGACCGGTCTGATCGTGGAGCGCCTGGCGCCCCACGGGCTGCCGGTGACCGCCGCTCAGATCGGCTTCACCGAAGCGGAGTTCACCGAGGCGGTGCACTACGCTCCGAATACCCGGCCGGGCCGTTTCACCATCCTCGAACACCTCGACCTCTCCCCTTCCGCAATCAGGGACGCGTACGCCGACTATGTCCAAGCCGTCAACAGCTGACCGTTCCGCCGCCGGGTCCACGCCGCCGGTCGACCTGACCCGCCGCCCCTCGATCGAGGAACTGCGCGCGGTCATCCACCCGGAGGGCATGCTCCAGCGCCGCAGTGCCGAGCACTGGGCCGGCCGGCTCTACATGCGGCGGATCTCGCTGCGGATCACCCGGGTGCTCTCCACGGTCACGGTGATCACGCCCAACGGCCTGACCTATCTGATGATGCTCACGGGCATCCTGGCCGGCGCCGCGCTGATCGTCCCCGGGATCGCCGGCGCGGTGCTGGCGGCCGTGCTGATCCAGCTCTACCTGCTGCTGGACTGCGTGGACGGCGAGGTCGCCCGCTGGCGCCGGCAGACCTCGCTCACCGGCGTCTACCTGGACCGGGTCGGCCACTACATGTCCGAGGCGGCCCTGCTGACCGGACTCGGCCTGCGCGCCACCGACCTGCTGCACCGCGAGGGCAGCACCTCGCAGTGGGAGTGGGCCTTCCTCGGCACCCTGGCCGCGCTCGGCGCGATCCTGATCAAGTCGGAGACCGACCTGGTCGACGTGGCCCGCGCCCGCAGCGGTCTGACGGCGGTCGAGGACAGCGCCTCGGTGCCGCGCTCGGCCGGTGTCGCCAAGGCCCGCCGGGCCGCCTCGGTGCTCAAGTTCCACCGGCTGGTCGGCGCGGTCGAGGCCTCGCTGTTCATCCTCGCCGCCGGTGTCGCCGACCTGGTGCACGGCGGCCTCTTCTTCACCCGGATCGCGGTGGTGGTGCTGGCCGCGATCGCGATGCTGCAGACCGTGCTGCACTTGCTGAGCATCGTCCTGTCGAGCAGGCTCCGGTGAGCGGCGTGACGGGGACGGGCAGGACGGGGACGGACATGACGGAGAACGCCGCCGCCACCGCGGACACCGCCACCGGTGCCGACACCTTCCGGCTCGGCGCGGTGATCATCACCATGGGCAACCGCCCGGACGAGCTGACCGCCCTGATCGAGTCGGTCCGCGCCCAGCAGGGCCCGGCCGTCGAGCTGGCCGTGGTCGCCAACGGCGCCCCGCTGCCGCCGCTCCCGTCCGGTGTGCGCTCCGTCGAGCTGCCGGAGAACCTCGGCATCCCGGGCGGCCGCAACGTCGGCATCGAGCTGTTCGGCCGCGACGGCCGGGACGTCGACGCGGTGCTGTTCCTGGACGACGACGGCAGCCTGCCCGGCACCGACTCGGCCCGGCTGCTGCGCGAGGCCTTCACGGCCGACCCGGAGCTCGGCATCGTGAGCTTCCGGATCGCCGACCCGGAGACCGGCGTCACCCAGCGCCGGCACGTGCCCCGGCTGCGCGCCAGCGACCCGCTGCGCTCCTCCCGGGTGACCACCTTCCTCGGCGGGGCGAGCGCGGTGCGCTGCGCGGTGTTCGAGAACGCCGGCCAGCTGCCCGCGGAGTTCTTCTACGCCCACGAGGAGACCGACCTCGCCTGGCGCGCGCTGGACGCGGGCTGGGCCATCGACTACCGGGCCGACGTGGTGCTGCACCACCCCACCACCTCGCCCGCCCGGCACGCCTCGTACTTCCACAACGTGGCCCGGAACAGGGTCTGGCTCGCCAGACGGAACCTTCCGGCCCCTTTGGTGCCTCTATACCTGGGAACCTGGTTCCTGCTCACGCTGGCCCGCCGACCCTCCCCCGAGGCGTTCAAGGCCTGGTGGGGCGGGTTCCGGGCGGGCTGGCGCGAACCCTGCGGTACGCGGCGGCCCATGCGATGGCGTACCGTTTGGCGACTGACCAGGCTGGGCCGACCGCCGGTCATCTGATCCGTCCGGTGACCGTCCGGTGACTTCCGGTCACCGGACGGCAGGTCGGTCGCCGGGCCGGTGACCACACACCGGCCGCACTCCCCCCGAGATCCGAGTGGATCCCCATCGGCGCAAGGCCGGCGGACCCCCGTCGACCGGCCCGCCCCGACGATCCCGCGCGAAGGATGAATGTGTCGACAGTGAGTGAACCCGTCAGCCTCTCAGCCCCGAGGGGGGCGGACGCGGGCCTGACCCCCAAGCAGCTCGCGGAAAAGTACGGCCTGACGGTGAGCGGCAGAAGGCCCGGCCTGTTCGCCTACTCCAAGCAGCTCTGGGCCCGGCGTCACTTCATCTGGGCCTTCGCCACCGCGCGCCTGGTGGCCCAGTACACCGACGCCAAGCTCGGGCAGGTCTGGCAGGTCGTGACGCCGCTGCTGAACTGCGCGGTGTTCTACCTGGTCTTCGGCGAGATCCTGAAGAACAAGGACGACAACCCGTACTACGTCGCCTGGCTCTGCATCGGCGTCTTCATCTTCCAGTTCACCCAGAACGCGGTGCAGTCGGGCACCCGGGCGATCTCGGACAACCTCGGGCTGATCCGGGCGCTGCACTTCCCGCGCGCCTCGCTGCCGATCGCGTTCACCGTGATCCAGCTCCAGCAACTGCTGATCTCGATGGTCGTGCTGTTCGCCGTCGTCCTCCTGAACGGCATCGAACCGGGCCGGACCTGGGTCCTGGTGATCCCCGCCCTGCTGCTGCAGTCGATGTTCAACACCGGTGTCGCCCTGATCTTCTCCCGGATCGGTGCCAAGACCAGCGACATCTCCCAGCTGATCCCGTTCGCGATGCGCGCCTGGCTGTTCCTCTCCGGCGTCATGTACAGCATCTCCGACAAGATCAAGGACTGGCCGCCGTTCTGGCAGAAGGTGATGGAGCTCAACCCGGCCTCGGTCTACATCGACCTGGTCCGGCACGCGTTGGCGCCGATCATCTACAACAAGCACGAGAAGGTCTTCCTGGAGTTCCCGCCGCACCAGTGGAAGTACGCGATCGCCTGGGGCGTGGGCATGCTGGTCATCGGATACGTCTTCTTCTGGAAGGCTGAGGAGGAGTACGGCCGTGGCTGACACCGATGTTCGAGGGGCCGACCTGCGCAAGGACCTGGAGGACGCCGTCCCCCGCCGCAAGGTGTTCGACGCCGACGTGGCCCGCGACCCCACCGTGGTGGTCGACGACGTGCACATCGTCTACCGGGTGCACGGGGCGGGCTCCGGCAAGGGCAGTGCCACCTCCGCGCTGAGCCGGATCATCAGCCGCAAGCGGTCGTCCGGCGTCCGCGAGGTGCACGCGGTGAAGGGCGTCAGCTTCACCGCGTACAAGGGCGAGGCGATCGGCCTGATCGGCTCCAACGGCTCCGGCAAGTCCACCATGCTGGCGGCCATCGCCGGTCTGCTGCCGACCGAGAAGGGCGGCATCTACACCAACGGCCAGCCCTCGTTGCTCGGCGTCAACGCCGCGCTGATGAACGAGCTGACCGGTGAGCGCAACGTCGTCCTCGGCTGCCTCGCCATGGGCATGTCGCCGGCCGATGTGCGCCGCCGCTACCAGGAGATCGTCGAGTTCTCGGGCATCAACGAGAAGGGCGACTTCATCTCGCTGCCGATGCGCACCTACTCCTCCGGCATGGGTGCCCGGCTGCGCTTCGCGATCGCCGCCGCCAAGACCCACGACGTGCTGCTCATCGACGAGGCGCTGGCCACCGGTGACCAGGCCTTCCAGGCCCGCAGCAAGAAGCGGATCGAGGAGCTGCGCGCGGAGGCCGGTACGGTCTTCCTGGTCAGCCACGACAACGCGTCGATCCGCGAGACCTGCGAGCGGACCATCTGGATCGAGGCCGGCGAGCTGGTCATGGACGGCCCGACCGAGGAGGTCGTCCGCGCCTACGAGCGCGGCGAGCGCCCGTAGCACCGCACCGGTCCGCGCGACGGGGCCGGCCCCGGGCGGAGACCCGGGGCCGGCCCCTGTCCGTTCGTGCGCCCCGCCCTGGCCCCGTCGTGCCCCGGGTGGCCCGCCCCCGCCCGGGTGAGCGCCCCGTGCGCCGGGTGAGGCGCTCTTCTCCGGCGCGGGCGTCGGTGTCAGGCTGTAGGCGCGGGGGTGGTGTGCCGGACGTGACTCCCGTGATCGGACGCGTGTCCGACTCGGGCCGATCACTTGAGCGGTGTAGAACGGGGGAGTGACAGCAGTGTCGGCTTCGGCCCAGCCCAGTAGTGAGTCCCCGCCCGGAGGCGGCCGCCCGGAACCCGGCCCCGCGGGAGCGGCGACCCTGGCGAAGGCGAGCGCGGAGAACTTCCCGGTCGCCCCGTTCTTCCTGCCCGCCGCGTGGCGCGACGACCTCATGACGGTCTACGGCTTCGCCCGGCTGGTGGACGACGCCGGCGACGGCGACCTCGCCGACCCGGCCGGCACCGCCGCACTGCTCGGCGTCCCCGCGCCGCCGGAGCCGTCCGAGGCCCCCGGACTCACCCCTTCGGCCCAGTCCGGCCCGCCCGCTCCCGACCGGCCCTCCCCGGCCGAAACGGCGTTCCGCCTCGCCCTGCTGGACGGCCTGGAGCGCGACCTCGACCGGGTCTTCGAGACCGCCCTCGACCCCGCCCGCGGCGAGGCCCCCCGGCACCCGCTGCTGCGCCCGCTGGTCCCCCTGGTCGACCGCCGCGGGCTCACCCCGGAGCCGTTCCGCCGGCTGATCGAGGCCAACCGGGTCGACCAGACCACCACCCGGTACCGGGACTACGACGAACTCATCGCCTACTGCACGCTCTCCGCCGACCCGGTCGGCCGCCTGGTCCTGGCCATCGCCGGCTTCGGCACCCCCGAGCGGATCGCGATGTCCGACGACATCTGCCGGGCCCTGCAGATCGTCGAGCACCTCCAGGACGTCGCCGAGGACCTCGCCCGGGGCCGGATCTACCTGCCCGCCGAGGACCTCGAACGCTTCGGCGTCACCGAGGCCGACCTCGCCGCGCCGAGCGCCGGCGCACCCGTCCGCGAGCTGATCCGCTTCGAGGCGGACCGTGCCCGCACCCTGCTCGACCGAGGTGCGCCATTGGTAGGTACGGTTCGGGGGAGGCTTCGACTGCTCCTCGCGGGATTCACCGCGGGCGGGTACGCGGCCCTGGCGGCCGTCGAGGGCGCCGGGTACGACGTACTCGCCCAGCAGGCGAAGCCGGACAAGCGCCGCCTCGCAGCGAAGGCGGCGGCCATCTTCGCGAAGGGAAGGTGAACGCCCGCGTGGCGGCATCACCACTGGCGTCGGCTCCGGTCATGGCGGCCTACCGGTACTGCGAGGCAGTGACCGGACTGCAGGCCCGCAACTTCAGCTACGGCATCAGGCTGCTGCCCGAGCCGAAGCGGCTGGCCATGTCGGCCCTGTACGCGCTGGCGCGCCGGGTGGACGACATCGGCGACGGCGAGCTCCCGGCCGACCGCAAGGCGGAGGCGCTGCTGCGCACCCGCGAACTGCTCGACGAGATCCGGGCCGGCTCCGTCGCGGAGGACGACACCGACCCGATCAAGGTCGCGCTCGCGGACAGCGCCCGGCGCTTCCCGATCGACCTCGGCGGCTTCGACGAGCTGATCGACGGCGTCGAGATGGACCTCAAGGGCGCCGAGTACCAGACCTACGAGGAGCTCAAGGTCTACTGCCGGTGCGTCGCCGGGGCCATCGGCCGGCTGTCGCTCGGCGTCTACGGCTGCGACGACCCCGAGCGCGGCGCCCGGTACGCCGACACCCTCGGGCTGGCGCTCCAGCTCACCAACATCCTGCGCGACCTGCGCGAGGACGCCCTCAACGGCCGCACCTACCTGCCGATGGAGGACCTCGTCCGGTTCGGCTGCCAGGAGGGCTTCGCCCACCCCAGGCCCCCGGTCGGGGCCGACTTCGCCGGGCTGGTCTCCTTCGAGGCGGCCCGCGCCCAGGCGGCCTTCGAGGAGGGCCTGCGGCTGCTGCCGATGCTCGACCGCCGCAGCCGGGCCTGCACCGCCGCCATGGCGGGCATCTACCACCGGCTGCTCGGCCGGATCGCCGCCGACCCGGAGTCGGTGCTGCGCGGCCGGGTCTCGCTGCCGGGCTGGGAGAAGGCGTACGTGGCGCTTTCCGGGCTCGCCGGGGGGCGTTCTTGATTCTTGCCACAGTTCTGTCACGCTGTGTCAGCGGGGAATCACTTATGGGTAGAGCCCTGTTGACCGTTGGGTCGGGCCCGGCCGCACTGACCGCGGACCCGACGGCACTGACCACGGGCGCCCCGGGCACGACCGGACCGGGCGCCGGACGCGAGGGGGAGGTCGGATGACCGGGCGAGCCGACGCCGCGCGCCCGGCCGCCGTCGTGGTCGGCGGCGGCCTCGCGGGCATCACCGCCGCGCTGCGGCTGGCGGAGGCGGGCCACCGGGTCACCCTCGCCGAGGGCCGGCCCCGCCTCGGCGGCCTGGCCTTCTCCTTCCGCCGCGGGGAGCTGACCGTCGACAACGGCCAGCACGTGTACCTGCGCTGCTGCACTGCCTACCGGGGCCTGCTGGAGCGTCTCGGCGCCAACCGGCTGGTCCACCTCCAGGAGCGGCTGGACGTGCCCGTCCTGGGCGTCTCCGGGCCCGCCGACGCGCCGGTCCGCACGCTGGGCCGGCTCGGACGCGCCGCGCTGCCGGTGCCGCTGCACCTCGCGGGCAGCCTGGCCCGCTACCCGCACCTCGGCCCGGCCGACCGGGCCCGGGTGGTCCGCGGCGCGCTCGCGCTGCGCCGGCTGGACCTCGCCGACCCGACCCTGGACGCCGTCTCCTTCGGCGACTGGCTGCGCCGGCAGGGCCAGAACGAGCGGACCGTCGCCGCGCTGTGGGACCTC
The DNA here is from genome assembly GCF_000966955.1 of Streptomyces sp. NRRL S-495. Classification (NCBI taxonomy): domain Bacteria; kingdom Bacillati; phylum Actinomycetota; class Actinomycetes; order Kitasatosporales; family Streptomycetaceae; genus Streptomyces; species Streptomyces sp. NRRL S-495. The sequence continues at coordinate 1,715 of NZ_JZWY01000218.1, read as the reverse complement.
GTCGGCGTGGCCACCCTGAACGCCAGGGCCGACCGGGTGTCGCTGGCACTGGCCGCGATGGTGTTCAAGACCGGCCTGCTCTCCGACCCCGGGGCCTCCGACATCGGCATGGCCGCCGTCCCGCTCGGCACCATCCACCACGACCGGGCGCTCGCCGAGCTGGAGCGCGCAGGAGTGAAGGTGCTGCTGCGGGCCCGGGTGGCCGAGCTCAAGCCGGCCGTCCCGCAGCACACCGTCCGACTGGAGGGCGGCGGCGAGCCGCTCACCGCCGAGACGGTGGTCCTGGCCGGCGCCCAGGACACCGCGGCGGAGCTGCTGCCGCCCGACGCGGTGGCCCGCCAGGACCGGCTCGCCCGCTTCGGCACCTCGCCGATCCTCAACGTCCACGTGGTCTACGACCGCAAGGTGCTGCGCCGGCCGTTCTTCGCCGCGCTCGGCTCGCCCGTGCAGTGGGTCTTCGACCGCACCGCGCACTCCGGGCTGGCCGGCACCTCGCTCGGCGCGGCCCACCCCGACGCCCAGTACCTGGCGCTCTCGCAGTCCGCCGTGGAGGACGAGATCGACCTTCCGGTCGCCGAACTGCGCCGCCGCTACCTGCCGGAGCTGGCCCGGCTGCTGCCCGCCGCCGGCGGGGCCGAGGTACTGGACTTCTTCGTCACCCGCGAGCGCACCGCCACCTTCGACCCGGCCCCGGGCACCGCCGCGCTGCGCCCCGGCCCGCGCACCGCCGTCCCCGGCCTGCTGCTGGCCGGCGCGTGGACGGCCACCGGCTGGCCCGCGACCATGGAGGGGGCCGTGCGCAGCGGTCACGCCGCCGCCGACGCGGTACCGGCCGCCGACGGCCGGCCCCGGCCGGCCGACCGCGGCGACGGGAGGTGGCCGAGGTGACCGGCACCGCCCTCGCCGGGGACCTCGGCGAGCCCGCCAGAGCGGGTGCCCACCCGCTCGGCCCCGGCGGCGCCACCGCCACCGGCCGCGTCGAGCCCGGCCGCACCATCACCGCCAGCCTCGGGCCGTCCCACGCGGCCAGGCACCACCAGGGAGAGGGAACGTACGTGGAGTCACGCACCGGCACCGCCGGCGGAGCCACGGCACATGCCGGACCGGTCTCGGTGCCGGAACTGCTCAACCGCACCCGCGCGCTCTGCACCCCGCCGCTGAGGGCCGCTGTCGCCCGGCTGGCCGCACCCATGGACACCGTCGCGGCGTACCACTTCGGCTGGATCGACCGGGACGGCATGCCGGTCGTGGGGGACGGCGGCAAGGCCGTGCGCCCCACCCTGGCGCTGCTCTCGGCCCAGGCCGCCGGTGCCCCGGCGGAAGCCGGGGTGCCAGGTGGGGTCGCTGTTGAACTGGTGCACAACTTCTCCCTGCTCCATGATGATCTGATGGACGGTGACGAGACCCGGCGCCACCGGGCCACCGCCTGGACGGTCTTCGGCCCGGCCCAGGCGATCCTGGTCGGTGACGCCCTGGCCACGCTCGGTACGGAGGTGCTGCTCGACGCCGCGACCGCGGGCGGCGCGAGCCCCACCGACGCCGCGCGCGCCGTCCGGCTGCTCAACACCGCCAGCCGCCGGCTGATCGACGGGCAGGCGATGGACGTCGCCTTCGAACAGCGGGACACCGTCACCGTCGCCGAGTGCCTGGAGATGGAGGGCGGCAAGACCGCCGCGCTGCTCTCCGCCGGTGCCGCGCTCGGCGCCGTCCTGGCC
>NZ_JZWY01000217.1:0-2577 GCF_000966955.1 Streptomyces sp. NRRL S-495 | reverse complement strand
CGCCGAGGGCGGCCCGGCCTCCCGCGAACTGGCCGAACAGCTCGCCGATCCCAAGGGGCGCGGCGAGGAGAGCGAGACCGAGCTGGCCGCCCGCGCCCTGCTGATCGAGCAGGCCGGCGGTCGCGCCTGGACCCGGGAGGAGGCCCGCCGCCAGCACACGACTGCCCTCGCCGCTCTGGACGAGGTGCCCATGCCCGATGTGGTGCGCGAGCACTTCGTCGCACTCGCCGAATTCGTGGTGGTACGAGAGAGGTGACGTTACGTTGACAGCAACCGCGGACGGCCGGCTCGACCCTGAGTACGATCCCGAGCCGGTCGCGGTGGGCGGCCTCGCCCCGGCGCTCCTGGGCGCCGGGGAGTGGCAGCCCGAGGGGGCCGCCGCCGCGTCGGCCGACCGGACCGAGAAATCGCAGAACGGGGCCGCCTCCGCCGAGGAGGCACTGGCCCGCGCCACCACCCACCTGCTCTCCCTGCAGAGTTCCGAGGGGTGGTGGAAGGGCGATCTGGAGACCAACGTCACCATGGACGCCGAGGACTTACTGCTCCGGCAGTTCCTCGGGATCCGGACCGAGGAGCAGACCAAGGCCACCGCCGAATGGATCCGCTCCCACCAGCGCGAGGACGGCACCTGGTCCACCTTCCACGGCGGACCGGCCGAGCTCTCCACCACTGTCGAGGCGTACGTCGCCCTCAAGCTCGCCGGCGACGATCCGGGCGCCCCGCACATGATGGCCGCCGCGCGCTGGATCCGGTCGGCCGGCGGGATCGCCGCCGCCCGGGTCTTCACCCGGATCTGGCTCGCGCTGTTCGGCTGGTGGCCATGGGAACGGCTGCCGGAGATGCCGCCCGAGATCATGTTCCTGCCGAGGTGGCTGCCCCTCAACATCTATGCCTTCGGCTGCTGGGCCCGGCAGACCATCGTCCCGCTGACCGTCGTCTCCGCGCACCGGCCGGTCCGCCCGGCGCCGTTCGCGCTGACCGAGCTGCACACCGACCCGGACGACCCCTTCCCGGTCCGGCCGCTCGCCCCGGCCACCAGCTGGGACGGCCTGTTCGAACGCCTGGACAAGGCCCTGCACGCCTACCACCACCGAGCCCTGCGCCCGCTGCGCCGGCTCGCCGTCTCCCAGGCCTGCCGCTGGATCGTCGAGCGCCAGGAGGCCGACGGCTGCTGGGGCGGCATCCAGCCGCCCGCCGTCTACTCGCTGATCGCCCTGCACCTGGAGGGCTACGAGCTCGACCACCCGGTGATGCGGGCCGGGCTCGCCTCCTTCGACCGCTTCACCGTGCACACCCCGGACGGCCGGCGCTGGCTGGAGGCCTGCCAGTCACCGGTCTGGGACACCTGCCTGGCCACCGTCGCCCTGGTCGACGCCGGACTCCCGGCCGACCACCCCGCGCTGGTCTCCGCCGTCGACTGGATGCTCGGCGAGGAGATCACCAAGCGCGGCGACTGGTCCGTCCAGCGGCCCTCGCTCGCCCCCGGCGGCTGGGCGTTCGAGTTCGAGAACGACACCTACCCCGACATCGACGACACCGCCGAGGTGGTGCTCGCGCTCTGCCGGGTCGCCCACCCGGACCCGGCCAAGGTCGCCGGCTCCGTCGACCGGGCCGTGCGGTGGAACCTCGGCATGCAGTCCAAGAACGGCGCCTGGGGTGCCTTCGACGTCGACAACACCAGCACCCTGCCGAACAAGCTGCCGTTCTGCGACTTCGGCGAGGTCGTCGACCCGCCGTCGGCGGACGTCACCGCCCACGTCGTGGAGATGCTGGCCGAGGTCGGCAAGGCCCGCGACCCGCGCACCCGGCGCGGCGTCGAGTGGCTGCTGCGCAACCAGGAGGCCGACGGCTCCTGGTTCGGCCGCTGGGGCACCAACTACATCTACGGCACCGGATCGGTGCTCCCCGCCCTGGTCGCCGTCGGCGTGCCCGCCGAGCACCCGGCGATCCGCCGTGCCGTCCGCTGGCTGGAGGACCGCCAGAACACCGACGGCGGGTGGGGCGAGGACATGCGCTCCTACGAGGACCCGGCGCGCTGGGCCGGGCGCGGCGAGTCCACCGCCTCGCAGACCGCCTGGGCGCTGATGGCGCTGCTCGCGGCCGGGGAGGGGCCGGACGGCCGGGCCAACCCCGCCGTCGAGCGCGGCGTCGACTGGCTGGTGCGCACCCAGCTGCCCGAGGGCACCTGGGACGAGCCCCAGTTCACCGGCACCGGCTTCCCGTGGGACTTCTCCATCAACTACCACCTGTACCGGCTGGTCTTCCCGGTCACCGCGCTCGGCCGCTACCTGCACGGCGGCCCCGCGGCCGGCCGGCCGGCCACCGGTACCGCGCCGATCGGGGCGTCCCGGTGACCGCTGCCCCGCTGCTGGTCCTCTGCGCGCTCGGCCCCGAGGTGTGGGCCCTGCGCGGCGGGGACTGGCGCGGCGCGGCCGGCGGCCCGCCCGTCGTGGTGCGGACCGGCGTCGGCCGGCGGCGGGCCTCGCTCACCGTCAGACGGCTGCTGACCGCCGCCCCCGGCGGCTACGGGGCGCTCGTGGTGGCCGGCTTCGGCGCCTCCGTCGCGCCGGGCATCAC
>NZ_JZWY01000216.1:0-1909 GCF_000966955.1 Streptomyces sp. NRRL S-495 | reverse complement strand
GGGCATCACGCCCGGCGACGTGATCGTCGCGAACGGGGTCCGCGACGCCGAGGGCAACCACTTCACCGTCGGCTCGGGGCTCGGGCTCACCCGGGCCCTGACCGCGCGCGGCCTGACCGCGCACACAGGCGTGCACCACACCGCCGACCACGTGGTGCGCGGCCTGGAACGGCGCGCCCTGCACCTGCAGGGCGCGCTCGCCGTCGACATGGAGGCCGCCGCCGTGCTGGCGGCCCTCAGCGAGCTGCGGCCCGGCCTGCCCGCGGCCGTGCTGCGGGTCGTCGTCGACACCCCCGAGCGGGAACTTCTGCGCCCGGGGACCCTGCCGGCCGGCGTCCGCGCCTGGCGGACGCTCCGCGCCACGGTGCCCGCCCTGGTCGACTGGCACCTGCGGAACGACCGGGCGGGCCGGGACCGGCCCTCGCCCGCCACCCTCGACCACCACCCCACATCCTCGACGCTCCCTCAGGAGGCGAGCTAGCCATGGCCATGCCGTTGCGCCAGACCGTGCGGGTCGGCACCTACCTCATGCAGCAGAAGCTCAAGCGACGCGACAAGTTCCCGCTGATCGTCGAACTGGAACCGCTCTTCGCCTGCAACCTGGCCTGCGAGGGGTGCGGCAAGATCCAGCACCCGGCCGGGGTGCTGAAGCAGCGGATGCCGGTCGCCCAGGCAGTCGGCGCGGTCCTGGAGTCGGGCGCCCCGATGGTCTCGATCGCGGGCGGCGAGCCGTTGATGCACCCGCAGATCGACGAGATCGTCCGGCAGCTGGTCGAGCGCCGCAAGTACGTGTTCCTCTGCACCAACGCGCTGCTGATGCGCAAGAAGCTGGACAAGTTCAAGCCCTCGCCGTACTTCACCTTCACCGTGCACATCGACGGGCTGCGCGAGCGGCACGACGCCTCGGTGGCCAAGGAGGGCACCTTCGACGAGGCGGTGGAGGCGATCAAGGAGGCCAAGCGGCGCGGCTTCCGGGTGACCACCAACTCCACCTTCTTCAATACCGACACCCCGCAGACCATCATCGACGTGCTCGACTACCTCAACGACGACCTCCAGGTCGACGAGATGATGATCTCCCCGGCCTTCGCCTACGAGAAGGCACCCGACCAGGAGCACTTCCTCGGCGTCGAACAGACCCGCGAGCTGTTCCGCAAGACCTTCGCCGGCGGCAACCGGCGGCGCTGGCGCCTCAACCACAGCCCGCTCTTCCTGGACTTCCTGGAGGGCAAGGTCGACTTCGAGTGCACCGCCTGGGGCATCCCCAACTACTCGCTCTTCGGCTGGCAGCGGCCCTGCTACCTGATGGCCGACGGCTATGTGCCGACCTACCGCGAGCTGATCGAGAAGACCGACTGGGACAAGTACGGACGCGGCAAGGACGCCCGCTGCTCCAACTGCATGGCGCACTGCGGCTACGAGCCGACCGCCGTCCTCGCCACCATGGGCTCCCTGAAGGAGTCCCTGCGGGCGCTCACCGAGACCGTCGGCTCCAACCGGGGCCGCTGACCGCACCCGTCGGCGGACGGCCCACCGGCCGTCCGCCCCGTCCGGCCCGGGGCCCGCACCCGGGCCGGACCCCCCACCCCGCGAGGCCGCGGCCCGACCGCGGCGGTACCACCGCACCGCTCCGAGTCGTGAGGTGAAAGCCATGTCACTGCTCTCCAGCGTCACATCCCCGGCGGACCTGAGAGCCCTCCCGGCCGCCGAGCTGCCCCGGCTGGCCGGCGAGATCCGGGAGTTCCTGATCGACGCCGTCACCCGGACCGGCGGACATCTCGGCCCCAACCTCGGCGTGGTCGAGCTGACCATCGCCCTGCACCGGGCCTTCGACTCCCCGCACGACCGGATCGTCTGGGACACCGGCCACCAGAGCTACGTCCACAAGCTGCTCACCGGCCGCCAGGAC
>NZ_JZWY01000215.1:0-417 GCF_000966955.1 Streptomyces sp. NRRL S-495 | reverse complement strand
TGATCGGCGACGGCGCGCTCACCGGCGGCATGGCCTGGGAGGCGCTCAACAACATCGCCGACGCCACCGACCGCCCGGTCGTCATCGTCGTCAACGACAACGAGCGCTCCTACTCGCCGACCATCGGCGGCCTCGCCAACCACCTCGCCACCCTGCGCACCACCCAGGGCTACGAGCGCTTCCTGTCCTGGGGCAAGGACGCGCTGCAGCGCACCCCGGTGGTCGGCCAGCAGCTCTTCGAGACCCTGCACGGCGCCAAGAAGGGCCTCAAGGACTTCATCGCCCCGCAGGGCATGTTCGAGGACCTCGGCCTCAAGTACATCGGCCCGATCGACGGCCACGACCTCACCGCCCTGGAGTCCGCGCTCGGCAAGGCGCGCGGCTTCGGCGGCCCGGTCATCGTGCACTGCCTCACCG
>NZ_JZWY01000214.1:0-342 GCF_000966955.1 Streptomyces sp. NRRL S-495 | reverse complement strand
AGAAGGGCCGCGGCTACCACGCCGCCGAGAACAACGACGAGGACCGCTTCCACGCGGTCGGCGTCATCCACCCGGAGACCGGCCTGCCGATCAAGAGCTCCGGCAAGGACTGGACCTCGGTCTTCGCCGAGGAGATGGTGGCGCTCGGCCACGAGCGCGAGGACATCGTCGGCATCACCGCCGCGATGCTGCACCCGGTGGGCCTGGCCCCGTTCGCCGAGGCCTTCCCGGACCGGATCTTCGACGTGGGCATCGCCGAGCAGCACGCCGTCACCAGCGCGGCCGGCCTGGCCACCGGCGGACTGCACCCGGTCTTCGCGGTCTACGCGACCTTCCTCAACC
>NZ_JZWY01000213.1:0-15099 GCF_000966955.1 Streptomyces sp. NRRL S-495 | reverse complement strand
CGCGACCTTCCTCAACCGCGCCTTCGACCAGGTGCTGATGGACGTCGCCCTGCACAAGCTGGGCGTCACCTTCGTGCTGGACCGCTCCGGCGTCACCGGCACCGACGGCGCCTCGCACAACGGCATGTGGGACATGTCGATCCTCCAGGTCGTCCCCGGCCTGCGGCTCGCCGCCCCGCGCGACGCCGACCAGGTCCGCGCCCAGCTGCGCGAGGCCGTCGAGGTCAAGGACGCCCCGACGGTGGTCCGCTACTCCAAGGGCTCGGTCGGCGAGGCCGTCCCGGCGGTCGCCACGGTCGGCGGCATGGACGTCCTGCGCGCCGCCGTGCCCGACTCCCTCGGCGAGGCCGAGGACGGCCACCGGGCCGATGTGCTGATCGTCTCGGTCGGCGCGCTCGCCCCGATGTGCCTGGAGGTGGCCGACCTGCTGGCCGCCCAGGGCATCAGCTCCACCGTGGTGGACCCGCGCTGGGTCAAGCCGGTCGACCCGGCGCTGCCCGGCCTGGCCGCCGAGCACCGGGTGGTCGTCACGGTCGAGGACAACGGCCGGGTCGGCGGCGTCGGCACGGCGATCGCCCAGGCGCTGCGGGACGCGGACGTGGACCTGCCGCTGCGTGACTTCGGCATCCCGCAGGAGTTCCTGGACCACGCCTCGCGCCCGGAGATCCTCGCCGAGATCGGCCTCACCGCCCCGGACATCGCCCGGCAGGTGACCGCCCTGGTCTCCCGGCTGGACGTCGCCACCGTCGAGGCCTGACCGCTCCGCCACGTGAGTACCGCCGTCCGGGGGAGAGCCCCGGACGGCGGTCCTCCGGTCCGGCTCTGCGACAGCTCTGCAACAGTGAGGCCGATAATCGCACCAAAGGCGGGACCGGCGCTGCCCGTGCCGATTCCGCCCGGTAGGTTGTCATCCGTGCCGACCCCCACCCGATCCCGCTTGACCGCGCTCACCGAGCGCCTGCCCTTGGGGGTACCCCCGGCCGACGGCTGGGAGCGGGTGAAGACCGGCTACTGGTCGCGACTGGTGCCGTTGCTGGCCCTGGTCGCCCTGCTCACCCACCTGCCGTCCTTCGTCCGCCCGGTCTGGAGCCCCGACGAGGGCTTCCTGGCCACCCAGGCCCGGATGCTGGCCGACGGCGGCGTGCTCTACGACACCGTGGTGGACCGCAAGCCCCCGCTGCTGCCCTGGCTCTACCAGGCCTGCTTCACGGTCTTCGGCTCCGCCTCGCTCTGGCCGCTGCGCACCCTCGCGGTGGCAGCCCACCTGGTCACCGCGATCCTGCTGGCCTCGATCGCCCGCGGCCGCTGGGGCAACCGGGCCGGCGCCGGCGCCGGGCTGCTCTACCTGCTGGTCTCGATCGGGCTGTCCCCGGAGGACACCCAGGCGGCGACCTTCGAGGTCTTCATGCTGCCCGCCATGGTGGCCGCGTTCCGCTACGCCGAACGCCGCCGCTGGCTGGCCGCCGGCATCGCGGTGGCGCTCTGCTCGCTGACCAAGCAGACCGGCGGCGCGGTGCTGCTGCCGGTGCTCTGGATGCTCTTCCAGGACGCCCGGCAGCGCGGCGTCCGCTGGATCCCCGCCCTGTTCAAGATCGGCTTCGGCTTCACCCTGCCGATAGCGCTGGTCGCGGTGATCCTGACCAAACCCAAGGGCTTCCTGTTCTGGGTGGTCACCGGCAGCGGCGACTACGCCACCTCCGGCGGCGCCTGGCTGCAGATGGTCGGGCGGGCGCTCGGCAACTCGGCGATCCTGATCGGCGCCGGGCTCGGCTTCCTGCTGCCGGTCGGCCGGAGGCTGTGGCTGAAGTACCGGCACCGCCCGCTGCCGGTCGCCGGCGAGGAGCACGGCTCCACCACCGACCTGTGGATGTGGCTGCTCTCCTCGGTCGTCGCGGTCAGCGTCGGCTTCCACTTCTTCGGCCACTACTACCTCCAGCTGATGCCCCCGCTGGTGCTGCTGGGCACCGGGGCGGTCGCCACCTCGGCGGTCCGCTGGAAGCCGGTGCTGGTGTACACCACGGCCGCCGCCACCGTCTTCTGGGGCCTGGCGCTGGCCTGGCCGGGGGAGCGGCTGGACCGCACCACCGAGGTCGCCACCGCCGTCGCCGCGCAGACCACGCCCAAGGACACCGTGCTGGTCTGGGGCATGCACCCGGAGCTGTACTGGCTCGCCGACCGCAAGCCCGCCACCCGGTACCTCACGGCCGGCTTCCTGACCAACTACAGCGGCGGCAAGGACGGCAGCCCCAACGTCGGCGAGCAGTTCTCGATGGCCAACGCCTGGCAGACCTTCGACCAGGAGATCGCCAAGGGCCTGCCCGAGGTGGTCGTCGACGACTCCGGCCTCGCGCCGTACCAGCCGGGCATGATCCCGAAGATCGAGAACCTGCTGGACACCCACTACGAGATGGTCGGCGTCTTCGCCGACACCGTCGTCTACCGCCTCAAGCGCTGACGACGCCCCACCCGGGGTACCCGCCGGAAGGCCCGCAACGGCCTCCGTACGGGCCGCGGCGGACGACAGAGGGCCCCGGTGACCATCAAGGTCACCGGGGCCCTCCGCGTCATCCTCAGGCGGGCACGGAGGCCAGGCCCGGGGCGAGGAAGCGCTTGCCGTTCACGCGCTCCGAGATGCCCTCACGGTCCAGGTACGGGGTGATCCCGCCCAGGTGGAAGGGCCAGCCGGCGCCGGTGATCATGCAGAGGTCGATGTCCTGCGCCTCGGCGACGACACCCTCCTCCAGCATCAGACCGATCTCCTGGGCGACGGCCTCCAGGGCGCGGCCCAGCACCTGCTCCTCGGTCAGCACGGTGTCGCCGAAGGTGAGCAGCTCCAGCACCTCGGGGTCGAGGACCTGCTGGCCGTCCACCCAGGTGTAGAAGCCGCGCTTGCCGGCCTTGACCACCCGGCCGAGGTTCTCGGAGACGGTGAACCGCTCCGGGAACGCGCCGTGCAGGGTCTCCGAGACGTGCAGGGCGATGGCCGGGCCGACCAGCTCCAGCAGCACGATCGGGGACATCGGCAGGCCGAGCGGCTCGACGCCCTTCTCGACGGTGGCGATCGGGGTGCCCTCGTCGATGATGCTCTGGATCTCGCCCATGAAGCGGGTCAGGATCCGGTTCACCACGAACGCCGGGGCGTCCTTGCAGAGCACCGCGGTCTTCTTCAGCTTCTTCGAGACGCCGAAGGCGGTGGCCAGCGAGACGTCGTCGGTCTTCTCGCCGCGGACGATCTCCAGCAGCGGCAGGATCGCGACCGGGTTGAAGAAGTGGAAGCCGACGACCCGCTCGGGGTGCTTCAGCTTCGAGGCCATCTCGGTGACCGAGAGCGAGGAGGTGTTGGTCGCCAGCACACAGGTCGGCGAGACCACGTTCTCCAGGTCCGCGAAGACGGTCTGCTTGACGCCCATCTCCTCGAACACGGCCTCGATCACGAAGTCCGCGTCACCGAAGGCGGCGGCCTTGTCGAGCGAGCCGGAGACCAGGCCCTTGAGGCGGTTGGCCTTGTCCTTGCCGATGCGGCCCTTGCCGAGCAGCTTGTCGATCTCGGCGTGGACGTAGCCGACGCCCTTGTCGACGCGCTCCTGGTCGATGTCGGTGAGGACCACCGGCACCTCCAGCCGGCGCGCGAACAGCAGCGCCAGCTGCGAGGCCATCAGACCGGCGCCGACGACGCCGACCTTGGAGACCGGGCGGGCCAGCGACTTGTCCGGCGCGCCGACCGGGCGCTTGGCCCGGCGCTGCACCAGGTTGAAGGCGTAGATGCCGCTGCGCAGCTCGCCGCCCATGATGAGGTCGGCCAGGGCCGCGTCCTCGGCGTCGAAGCCGGCCTGCAGGTCCTGGTCCTTGACCTGGGCGATGATGTCCAGCGCCCGGTACGCGGCCGGGGCCGCCCCGTGCACCTTGGCGTCGGCGACCAGCCGGCCCCAGGCGACGGCGTCGTCCCAGGCCTTGCCGCGGTCGATCGCCTCGCGCTCGACGGCCACGTCGCCCTTGAGGACCTTGGCCGCCCAGAGCAGCGACTGCTCCAGGAAGTCGGCCGGCTCGAAGATCGCGTCGGCGATCCCCAGCTCGAACACGTCCTTGCCCTTGAGCTGCTTGTTCTGCGCCATCGAGTTCTCGATGATCACCTTGACGGCCTTGGCCGGGCCGATCAGGTTCGGCAGGATGCTGCAGCCGCCCCAGCCGGGGACGAGGCCGAGGAAGACCTCGGGCAGCGAGAACGCCGGGACGCCCGCCGACACCGTGCGGTAGTCGCAGTGCAGGCCGACCTCGACGCCGCCGCCCATGGCCGCGCCGTTGTAGAAGGCGAAGGTCGGGACGGGCAGCGCGGCGATCCGCTTGAAGACCTCGTGGCCGCCCTTGCCGATGGCGAGCGCGTCCGCGTGCTCCTGGAGCAGCTCGACGCCCTTGAGGTCGGCGCCGACCGCGAAGATGAACGGCTTGCCGGTGATCGCGGCGCCGACGATCGTGCCCTCGGCGGCCTCCGCCTCGACCTGGTCCAGCGCCTCGCTCAGCTTGAGCAGCGAGCCCGGGCCGAAGGTGGTCGGCTTGGTGTGGTCGAAGCCGTTGTCCAGGGTGATCAGGGCCAGCCGGCCGGCCTGCAGCGGCAGGTCCAGGTGGCGGACGTGCGCGGTCGTGACGACCTCGCCGGGGAAGAGCTCGGCGCCGCGGGTCAGCAGCTCAGTCGTGGTGCTCATGCTCACTTACCACCCTCGAAGTGCGGGTTCTCCCAGACGATGGTGGCGCCCATGCCGAAGCCGATGCACATCGTGGTGAGGCCGTAGCGGACGTCCGGGCGCTGCTCGAAGCGGCGGGCCAGCTGGTTCATCAGGCGCACGCCCGAGGAGGCCAGCGGGTGGCCGAACGCGATCGCACCGCCGAACGGGTTGACGCGCTCGTCGTCGTCGGCGATGCCGTAGTGGTCCAGGAACGCCAGGACCTGCACGGCGAAGGCCTCGTTGACCTCGAACGCGCCGATGTCCTCGATGGTCAGACCGGCCTTGGCCAGCGCCTTCTCGGTGGCCGGCACCGGGCCGATGCCCATGACCTCGGGCTCGACGCCGACGAAGGCGTAGGAGACCAGGCGCATCCGGACCGGAAGGCCGAGCTCCTCGGCGACGTCCTCGGCGGCCAGCAGCGAGGCGGTGGCGCCGTCGTTCAGACCGGCTGAGTTGCCCGCGGTGATGTTGCCGTGCGGGCGGAACGGGGTCTTGAGACCGGCCAGGCTCTCCATCGTGGTGCCCGGGCGCATCGGCTCGTCCGCGGTGGCCAGGCCCCAGCCGGTCTCGCCGACCTCGGGGTTGGTGTTGCGGATCGAGATCGGCACCAGGTCGGGCTGGATGTCGCCGTTGGCGTACGCCTTGGCGGCCTTCTCCTGCGAGCGCACGGCGTAGGCGTCGCAGCGCTCCTTGGTGATGTGCGGGAACCGGTCGTGCAGGTTCTCCGCGGTCATCCCCATGAACAGGGCGGACTCGTCGACGAGCTTCTCGGAGACGAAGCGCGGGTTCGGGTCGACGCCCTCGCCCATCGGGTGGCGGCCCATGTGCTCGACGCCACCGGCCACGACCACGTCGTAGGCGCCGAAGGCGATGCCGCCGGCGGTGGTGGTCACGGCGGTCAGCGCGCCGGCGCACATGCGGTCGATCGCGTAGCCGGGGACGGACTTCGGCAGGCCCGACAGCAGTGCTGCGGTGCGGCCGATCGTCAGACCCTGGTCGCCGATCTGCGTGGTGGCCGCGATCGCGACCTCGTCGATGCGCTCGACGGGCAGGTTCGGGTTACGACGCACGAGCTCCCGGATGCACTTGACGACGAGGTCGTCGGCACGGGTCTCGTGGTAGATGCCCTTCGGGCCTGCCTTGCCGAACGGGGTGCGGACGCCATCGACGAAGACGACGTCCCTCGCGGTACGAGGCACGGGGGCTCTCCTCCCAGGGACCAACGGTTCAGTGGGCAGGCTGCCGCGAGCCGTCGCACGAATGGACGCGGGCGGCGCCGCCCACGGCCATGCTACCCGCCGGTAACCACCCTGCCCAGGCCCGGAAGCCGCAACACCGGATGTGTTGTCGCCCACTCCCTGATTCACCCGCCCGCCGCGGCGGCGGGAGCCGCCCTCACGCCGGTCGCGGGCCCCGGGTGGCGGGAGCGCCCTCCCTTCGTCGTCCGGGTACGACGAAGGGGATGCCGCCCGCTCCGGGCGACATCCCCTTCTCCGCTTCTTCCCGCTCAGCCCTGCTGGGCGGCCGTACTTGCCTTGGCGTCGGCCTTGGCGTCGGCCCCGGCCTTGGCCGCGTCGGCGAAGGCGGCGGCCAGCGTCGGGGCGACCAGGTCCCCCCCACCTGCCACTGCCGGGCCCCGAGCCGCCGCAGCGCGGCGGCCACGTTCGCGGCCGAGGCGTCGGCCGGCGGCTCCCAGGAGACCCGGCGGACCAGGTCCGGGGTGATCAGGTTCTCGGCCGGCAGGTGGTGCCGCTCGGCCAGCTCGGCGACCGCGGCGCGGGCCCCGCTCAGCCGGGCGGCCGCCACCGGGTCCTTCTCGGCCCAGGCGCGCGGCGGCGGCGGGCCGTCGTGCGGTGCGGCGGCCGGCGGCAGCTGGTTCTCCGGCACCTCCCGCCCGCGCTGGACGGCGGCCAGCCACTGCTCCAGCTGACGCCGGTGCACCCGGGGCCCGAAGCCCTGGACGCCCTGCAGTGCGGCGATGTTCAGCGGCATGGCCAGCGCGGCGTTGACGATCGCGGCGTCCGAGAGCACCCGGCCCGGCGAGACGTCCCGCTCCTGCGCCGTCCGGTCGCGGGCCAGCCACAGTTCGCGCACCACGGCCAGCTGGCGGCGCCGGCGGACCTTGTGCAGCTGCGAGGTGCGGCGCCACGGGTCGGTCCGCGGGGCCGGGCGGGGGGCGGCGGCGATCGCCGCGAACTCCTCCAGGGCCCAGTCGAGCTTGCCCTGGGCGTCCAGCTCCTGTTCGAGTGCGTCGCGCAGCTCGACCAGCACCTCGACGTCCAGAGCGGCGTAGCGCAGCCACGGCTCGGGCAGCGGACGGGTGGACCAGTCCACCGCCGAGTGCTCCTTGGCCAGGCTCAGCCCGAGCACGCTCTCGGTCATCGGTCCGAGGCCGACCCGGGCGAAGCCGGCGATCCGGCCGGCCAGCTCGGTGTCGAACAGTCGCTGGGGTCTCATGCCGACCTCGGCCAGGCAGGGCAGGTCCTGGGTGGCGGCGTGCACCACCCATTCGGTGTCCGCGAGGGCCGCGCCCAGCCCGCTGAGGTCGGGGCAGGCGATCGGGTCGATCAGCGCGGTCCCGGCGCCCGCGCGGCGAAGCTGGATGAGGTACGCCCGCTGGCCGTAGCGGTAGCCGGAGGCCCGCTCGGCGTCGACGGCGACCGGTCCGGATCCCGCGGCGAAGGCGGCGACGGTGTCGGCCAGCGCCCGCTCGTCCGCCACGACCGGAGGGATCCCCTCCTTCGGTTCGAGGAGCGGGACCGGGGCTGCTTCTTCTGGGATGGCTGCTACGGCGTCGGTCACCTACCAAGGGTACGACGGACCCCGCGACCGGGAGTGTTGTCGGACTGGTCAGACCGATGAAGGGGCCCGTCCGAGGCTCTCCGGACGGGCCCCGCAGGGCATTCCCTGCCGCGGTGCGCGGCGACCCGGGAGGAAACGTTCCTCCTGGGCCGCCGCAGCGGCGCCGGGGCTCAGTGGATGATGCCGGTGCGCAGCGCGACCGCGACCATGCCGGCGCGGTCGCCGGTGCCGAGCTTGCGGGCGATCCGGGCGAGGTGGCTCTTCACGGTGAGCGCCGAGAGGCCCATCGCCACGCCGATCGCCTTGTTCGACTGGCCCTCGGCCACCAGTCGCAGCACCTCGACCTCACGGCCGGACAGCTCGCGGTAGGCGGTCTGCTGGGCGCCCGGCGCGCCGTGGGCACCGGGCGCACCGCCGGGAGCCCCGGCCGCACCCGGCATGCCGGGCATCCCGGGGCGCCGCATCCGGCCGGCCAGCCCGGCGGCGCCGAGCGGCAGGCCCGGGCGGCCCGGCATGGCGACATTGGTGCGGGTACCGGTCACGACGTAACCCTTGACCCCGCCCGCCAGCGCGCTGCGGACGGCGCCGATGTCGTCGGCCGCGGAGAGCGCCAGCCCATTGGGCCAGCCGGCGGCCCGGGTCTCGGCGAGGATGGTCAGCCCCGAGCCGTCGGGGAGGTGGACGTCGGCGACACAGATGTCGCGCGGGGTGGAGACCCGGGGGCGGGCCTCGGCGATCGAGGACACCTCGATCACGTCCCGGACGCCGAGCGCCCAGAGGTGACGGGTGACGGTGTTTCGGACGCGGGGATCGGCGATGACCACCATGGCGGTGGGCTTGGTCGGGCGGTAGGCGACCACGTTTGCGGGGTGCTCAAGAAGGACCGACACCAGGCCTCCTGCGGGAGTGGCGGACGGAACCCCGAGGGGGCGGTCGGAGTGTTCCGCGTTCGGAAAGGGTCACAGTCTGCTTCGGCAGCATCCGTGCCCGGCTTTAGCGAAAGATCACGATCTAGTGAGTAACAATACGGACAAATCGCGCAGGTGACTGATTACGACATGCCTGGAAATCGCACAAAATCGATCAGACTCGACGCGAAGCAGTCGGATTCGACCGGATTGTTGACGGAGAGCCGCACCGAAGTCACACTCCGTCAGCCCTGGGGGTGGCATCGCGTCCGGTGATGACGCCGCGGCGGCGCCACTCCTCAGTGCGAGCGCGGACGTCGCCTGGCGGGCATCGGGACCACTCCACCGAGTGACGTGACGTCGGCCGGCGCGTGCGGCGCCGCGGCCGCGGGCGGCAGACCCGCGCTGATGCAGAGCAGGTCCCCCCAGGCCGCCAGATGCCGCTCGAAGCGGCCGTCGGCCGGTGTCCAGGACGCCCTGATCTCGATCTCGGTGGTCGACGCGCGCTCAGCCAGCCCGCCGAAGTAGTGCGAGGCGCAGAGCGACACCGTGCCCGAGGGCTCCGCGTACCCGGCGCCGTGCGCCTGCAGCGCGTCCAGCAGCCAGGCCCAGCCGACCTCGGAGAGCATCGGGTCGCCGGCCATCTCCGGCTCCAGCTCCGCCCGGGTCATGGTGACCACACGGAAGTCCCCGTTCCAGGCTTCCTGCCCGGCCGGGTCGTGCAGCAGCACCAGCCGGCCGTCGGCCAGCTCCTCGCCGTCGACCTCGACGGTGGCGGTCAGCGCGAAGGAGTGCGGCGCCAGCCGGCGGGGGGCCGGAGCGGGGGAGAGGACGAGCTCGGGGCGCAGCCGGGCACCGGAGAACGCCTCCACGGCGGCCCGGAACTCACTCGGCGCCGCCTCCCGACCTGCTCCGCCACCTGCTCCGCCACCCTGCGCGGGGTGCCCTCCGACCGCTGCCATGACCCGAAGACTAGGTCGAAAACCCGGGTAATCGCCGTAACTTCTGCCCGCGCGGCGCGCCGGGGCGGCAATCCGGCCAGATCTCCGGCCGGATCCTCCTCCGCAGCCCCGATCGGATCCTTGTTCGGATCCTGGAGGAAGCGACGGGACCGCCGGGACGGGCGGGTCCGGGCCGCGTGCGAAGATTTGGAGCGTGAGCGAGACGACGGCAGTCCCCCCGACCGGCGCCACCCCCGGTCAGCAGCCCGACGCGCGCCGCGGCGCCGCGTACGACTCGGCGTTCCTGCGCGCCTGCCGGCACGAGCCGGTACCGCACACCCCAGTGTGGTTCATGCGCCAGGCGGGCCGCTCGCTGCCCGAGTACCTGAAGGTCCGTGAGGGCATCCCCATGCTGGAGTCCTGCATGCGGCCCGAGCTGGTCAAGGAGATCACCCTCCAGCCGGTGCGCCGGCACAAGGTGGACGCGGCGATCTTCTTCAGCGACATCGTGGTGCCGCTCCGGGCGATCGGCATCGACGTCGACATCAAGCCCGGCATCGGCCCGGTCATCGCCGACCCGATCCGCAGCTTCGCCGACCTGGAGCGGCTGCGCCCGCTGGAGCCGGACGACGTCCCCTACATCACCGAGGCCGTCGGTCTGCTCGTCGACGAGCTCGGCCCGACCCCGCTGATCGGCTTCGCCGGCGCCCCCTACACGCTCGCCAGCTACCTGATCGAGGGCGGGCCGTCCAAGAACCACGAGAACACCAAGGCCATGATGTACGGCGCGCCCGACCTGTGGGCCGCCCTGCTCGACCGGCTGGCCGGGATCACCGCCGCCTTCCTCAAGGTGCAGATCGAGGCCGGCGCCTCCGCGATCCAGCTGTTCGACTCCTGGGTCGGCGCGCTCGCGCCGGACGACTACCGCCGCTCGGTGATGCCGGCCAGCACCAAGGTGTTCGACGCGGTGGCCGGGTACGGCGTGCCGCGGATCCACTTCGGCGTCGGCACCGGCGAGCTGCTGGGCCTCATGGGCCAGGCCGGCGCGGACGTGGTCGGTGTCGACTGGCGGGTGCCGCTGAACGTCGCCGCCGAGCGGGTCGGCCCCGGCAAGGGCCTCCAGGGCAACCTCGACCCGGCGGTGCTGTTCGCGCCCACCAGGGCCGTCGAGACCAAGGCCCGCGAGGTGCTGCACGCCGCCCAGGCGCTCGGCAGCAGCGGCCACATCTTCAACCTCGGCCACGGCGTCATGCCCAGCATGGACCCGGACGCGCTCAGCCGCCTGGTCGCCTTCGTGCACGAGGCCAGCGCCCGCTGACCCGCCGTCCGGTGGCGGCCCCCTCCTGAAGGGGCCGCCACCGTCGGGTCCCGATCAGTGCGCGGGTTCCTCTTCTTCCTCTTCCTCGTCCTCCTCCGCGCGGTCCTCGTCCTCCTGCGCCGGCGCCACCGGGACCGGCTTCCGCCGCCGGCGCAGCACCCACAGCACCGCCGCCACCGGCGCGGCCACCAGCAGGAACGGCAGCACGGCGGCTAGCGCCACGAAGATCCCGCGCACGATCACGGCCAGCACGTGCCAGCCGCCGCCCAGTGCCGAACCGACCGAGGCCCAGAAGCCGTCCTCCTGCTTCGGCGCGTCCGGCACGTCGTGGACGGGCTCCGTCTGCTCCCGCACGTCCAGCGCGACGGTGGACAGCGAGGTCCGCGCCGACAGCTCCTTCACCTGCTTCTGCAGCGACTCCAGGTCCGCCTCCCGGCGGCTCAGCTCGCTCTCCATGCTGACGATCTCGGCCAGCGTCTTCGCCTGCGCCATCAGCGCACGCACCCGGTCCACGCTCGTCTGCTGGCTCTGCAGCCGGCTGTTGACGTCCGCGACCTGCTGGGTGAGGTCCTCCGCCTGGCTGCGCCGGGAGACCACCTCGCCGAGCCCGGCCAGCTGGTCCAGCGTCTGCTGGAACGCCGCCGAGGGCACCTTCACCGTGATCTGCCCGCTCTGCGGTCCGGGCGAGGGACGGTCCTCCGGCCTCAGCGGCCCGCTGGGCCCGCCCGCCGAGGCCCGGCCGCTCGTCGTCTCGCTCGCCACGTAGCCGCCCGCCGCGAGGGCCAGCTCGCGCGCCCTCGCCAGCGCCTGGTCCACCCGCGCCGCCCGCACCGTCAGCTGCGCCGAGTACGCGATCTGCCGCGCGTCCACCACCGGCGCCGCACTCGCCTGCCCGGCCGGCGGCGCCTTGGGCGCCACCGAGGCCACCCCCGGCGCCCCGACGGCGGCGTCCCCCTTGGCCGGCGCCCCGACGGCGGCCTCACCCTTGGCCGCCTCCCCGGCGGCGGCCTGCGCCGGGGCGACCGCCGACATGTCCCCCGCTCTCCGCTCCCCGCCGGCCCCGCACCCCGCCGTCAGCACCGCCGCCACGGCCACCGCCGCCAGCGCCCCCGCTCTCCGCCGTCCTCGTCCTCGTCCCACGATCGAGCCCTCCCCGCCGTCCGATGCTTCCCGGCACCCCCTCCCGGGGCACCCACACCAGTTGGACGGCCCCCGCCCCGCTCCGGACCCGCCCGGGAGGTCGCAGCTCGATCACGTCTCGGCCGCGACCAGGACAAGGCGCCCAGCCGTCGGTACACCTGCGGACTGTGCGGGCCCGACCGCCCCGCAGCCGTTCCGGAGCCCCTACGGTCGGGCCCATGAGTGAGTTGCCGGACCGCTTGCACCCGCCCCGCGTCGAGGGCTGGTTCGCCGAGGACCTCGACCACCTGCCACAGGCGCCGCCGCACGCCGAACTGATCGACGGCGCACTGGTCTTCAGGATGTCCCCGCAGCGCTCGTGGCACAGCCGGGCTGTTACGGCGCTGACGGCGGTTCTGGAGGAACTGGTCCCGGACGGCCTCCTGGCCGAGCGGGAGATGACGATCAGGCTCGACCGGCGGAACCGTCCCGAGCCGGACCTGGTGGTCGCGGCGGTCGAGTACGACCCCGACCGGACCTGGTTCGACGCCGCCGACGTGACGCTCGTCGTCGAGGTCGTGTCCCCCGAGTCGGCGCACCGGGACCGCACGGTCAAGCGGCGGAAGTATGCCGAGGCCGGCATCCCGCACTACTGGGTGGTCGAGGAGGAGGACGGCCTGCCGGTGGTCCACGTCCACGAACTGGACCGCCCGACGTCCGCCTGTGTCGCGGCCGGGATCTTCCGCAAGCGGCTGGAGCGACCGGTGCCGTTCCCCGTCGACATCGACCTGGACGGGCTCGTGCCCGCCCGCAATCGGCGGAAGCGGGCGGATTGAGGCAAAGGTGTAAAGCCTGCGAGACTGCGGGGCATGGCGCAAGCACATGTCGTGGTGATCGGCGGCGGGATCGCGGGGCTGACCGCGGCCGCCGTGGTCGGTGGGGGTGCGGGGGAGCCGGCGCGGGCGCGGGTGACGCTGTTGGAGGCGTCGGAGCGGCTGGGCGGGAAGCTGTGGGGCGGCGAGGTCGGCGGGGTCCGGGTGGACCTCGGGGCGGAGCTGGCGCGGGCCGTCGGGCTCGCTGAGCAGTTGGAGCCGCCGACCACCGCCAAGGCCGCGATCTGGACCAGGGGCGCGCTGCGGCCGCTGCCCGGCGGACAGGTGATGGGTGTCCCCGGCGATCTCGCGGCGCTGGCGGAGTCCGGTGTGCTGAGCCCCGAGGGGCTGGAGCGGGCCCGGCACGAGGTGGTCGGGGAGGCGGTCGCGGACGATGTCGCGATCGGCCGCTACGTCGCCGACCGGCTCGGCCGTGAGGTCGTGGACCGGCTGGTGGAACCGCTGCTCGGCGGTGTCTACGCCGGGCGCAGCGACGAGATCTCGCTGCGTGCCGCCGTGCCCGCGCTGCTGCCGGTCGCCAGCGGCGGCGGATCGCTGGTCGAGGGTGTGCACCGGCTGGCCACCCGGCCGACGACCGTCGGCACCCCCGTGTTCCAGGGCCTGCGCGGCGGTCTCGGCACCCTGCCGGAGGCGGTCGCCGCGGCCTGCGCCGGGGCCGGCGTCGAGCTGCGCACCCGGACCGCGGTGACGGAGCTGCGCCGCACCTCCGACGGCTGGCGGGTGACCACCGGCGACGGCGAGGTGCTCGCCGCGGACGCCGTCGTGCTGGCCGTGCCTGCGCCGGCCGCCGCCCGGCTGCTGCGCGCCGACGCGCCCGCCGCGGCCGCCGAACTGGACACCGTGGAGTACGCCGGGATGGCGCTGGTCACCCTGGCCTTCCGCCGCGCCGACCTGGCGCGCACACCGGTCGGCAGCGGCTTCCTCGTCCCGCCCGTGGACGGCCGCCGGATCAAGGCGTCCACCTTCTCCTCCAACAAGTGGGGCTGGCTGGAGCGGTCCGCGCCGGACACCTTCGTGCTGCGCACCTCGCTGGGCCGGCTGCGCGAGGAGGAGCCGTTGGAGCTGGCGGACGAGGAACTGGTCGCCCGCTCGCTGGCCGACCTGGGCGAGGCGATCGGTCTGACCGCCCGTCCGTACGACACCGCCGTCACCCGGTGGCGGGCCGGACTGCCGCAGTACCCGGTCGGCCACCTGGACCGGGTGGCCCGGATCCGGGCGGCGGCGGACCGGGTGGGAGCGCTGGCCCTGTGCGGGGCCGCGTACGACGGCGTGGGCATCCCGGCGTGCGTCGCGAGCGCCCGGGCGGCCGTCGCCGCGCTCGACCGAGTACTGACCCCGCTGGCCGGGGCGAACGTCACCGAGAGGACAATGGGCGCATGACTGAGACCGCTGAGCAGCAGGCCGCCGAGCAGCCCGCCAAGTTGAAGGCGCGGGACCTGAACCAGGTCATCCGCTACACCATGTGGTCGGTGTTCAAGCTCAAGGGCGCGCTGCCCGAGGACCGCACCGGCCTGGTCACCGAGGTCGAGGAGCTGTTCGCCCAGCTGGACGCCAAGGACGTCACGGTGCGCGGCACCTACGACGTGTCCGGTCTGCGCGCGGACGCCGACATCCTGGTGTGGTGGCACGCCGCCGACTCGGACGACCTCCAGGAGGCGTACAACCGCTTCCGCCGCACCGGCCTGGGCCGGCAGCTGGAGCCGGTCTGGTCGAACATGGCGCTGCACCGCCCGGCGGAGTTCAACAAGTCGCACATCCCGGCGTTCCTCGCCGACGAGCGCCCGCGCGACTACGTCTGCGTGTACCCGTTCGTGCGCTCCTACGAGTGGTACCTGCTGCCGGACGCCGAGCGGCGCGCGATGCTCGCCGAGCACGGCCAGATGGCGCGCGGCTACCCCGACGTGCGGGCCAACACGGTCGCCTCGTTCGCGCTGGGCGACTACGAGTGGCTGCTCGCCTTCGAGGCGGACGAGCTGCACCGGATCGTGGACCTGATGCGCGACCTGCGCCCGTCCCGGGCCCGGCTGCACGTCCGCGAGGAGGTGCCGTTCTTCACCGGTCGCCGCAAGCCGGTCGCCGAGCTGCTCAGCGGCCTGGTCTGAGCCCGGCCGAAAAGGGCCCCGTCCGTACCGGACGGGGCCCTTCGGCGTGTCAGTGGCGGCGCAGGGCGGCGCGCAGCCGGGCGTCCGGGAGGACGGCGGGGCCGTTCATCGCGACGGCGGTGAGCAGTTCGCGCTCGTCGTCGTCGGTGAGGCCGTGCTGGCGCGGCGGGCGGACCTCGCGGAGCACCTCCTGGCCGATCGGCGAGGCCCAGCGGGTGTACGGGTAGACGTCGACCCGGGCCATCAGCAGGGTGCCCGAGGTGAGCACCAGCGGCAGCGAGAACCAGGCCAGCGG
>NZ_JZWY01000236.1:0-1939 GCF_000966955.1 Streptomyces sp. NRRL S-495 | reverse complement strand
CCGAACACCCAGGCGCCCTCGGCGCCCGCCGCGCAGACACCCGCCCCGGCGCAGCCCTCCGCCCAGGCCCCGGCGCCCGCACAGCCCTCCGCCCCGGCCCCGGCGGGGACACCCGCCCCGAAGGTCGAGGCCCAGGCCCCGGCCGCCCATGCCGAGCAGGCGAACGACGACTACGGCGTCGCCCTCGCCGCCTCCACCGTCGGTGTGCTGCTCGCCGCGATCATGGTCGGGACCGTCGCCCGCAAGCGCGGCGGCCAGCTGCGCGCCCGCCGCCCCCGGCACCGCATCGCCATGCCCAGCGCCCCGGCCGCCGCCTTCGAGGCCGAACTGAAGGCCCGCCAGGACGACGCCGGACTGCACCTGCTCGACCGCGCCCTGCGCAGCATGGCCCGCAACACCGTCCGCGGCGGCAAGCGGCTGCCCGCGATCGTCGCCGCCCGGATCACCCCCGGCCGCACGATCGAACTCCACCTCTCCGGTCCCGCCGCGCCCATCGCGCCGTTCCGCGCCGCCCACACGCCCGACATCTGGTGGTGCGCCGCCGACTCCGAGGGCCTGCTCTCGCCGGCCCAGGCCCGCAAGACCGCGGCCCCCTACCCGGCCCTGGTCACCCTGGGCTCGGCCGCGGACGGCTCGATCGTCCTCGCCGACCTGGAGACGGTCCGGCTGCTCCACCTCTCCGGGCACCAGGACGACGCCCGCGACGTCCTGCGCACCCTGGCCCTCGAACTCGCGCACAGCCCGCTCGCGGACCGGCTCCACCTGCACCTGGTGGACCTCGCCGAGGAGATGCCGATCAGCGGACCGGCCGCCGAGCGGATCCACCGCCACACCACCCTGGACGCCGCGCTCGCCGCCCTCGGCCCGCGCACCGCCAAGGCCCGGGCCACCCTGGTCTCGGCCGAGGCCGCCAGCCCCCGGGACGCCCGCAGCCGGGGCCTGGCCGACGAGTCCTGGGTCCCCGAGATCGTGCTCTGCGGCCACCAGCCCGGCGGCGGCATCCCGGCCGAACTCGGCCGACTGCTCGACGCCCGGCCCCGCACCTGCGTCGCCGTGGTCACCCGCGCCCCCGAGCGCGGCACCGGCCCGGTCGCCCGCTGGACCCTCCCGGCCACCGGCCAGGCCACCATTCCGGGCCTGCACCTCACCCTGGAGCTCCAGCGCCTGACCACCGGCCAGTACGAGCAGGTCACCGAGCTGCTCCGGGCCGCCGACGACAGCACCCAGCACCCCGCCCCCGCATGGACCCTGGACGGCGACGAGCTGGAGCCCGCCGACCTCCCGGCCGCCGTCCCGGTCCTCGCGGCCGTCGGCGCGGCGTCGGGCCCCGGCTCGGACGGCCCGGCGGGCGGCTTCTCGCTCGCCGCGCTGGACGCCGCCCTGGGCGACCCGGACTCCGGGGATGACGCGGACGACGAGGACACCGGCGGCGGCCGGTCCGCGGCCGGTCCTCGGCTGCTGGCGCGGGTGATCGGCACCGGGGCCAGCCCGTTCGCGGGCACCGACCCGGCGGCGCCGGTGCCGGGGTCCGTCGGACCGGCCGCGCTGCCGGCCCCGCGGCACCTCGTCAACGGGCTCGGCCGACAGGCCGGCGCCACCACCGGGCCGGTCCCGGTGGCACCGGCGGTCGCCGTGGTCCCGGCCGGACCGGCCGCCGCCTTCCCGGTCGCGCCGCCCGCCGGGCCGGAGACGGACGGCGGCGGATCCGACGGTCTTGAGGGTTCCGACGGTCTTGAGGGCTCCGACGGCCTCGGGGGCTCCGACGGCTACGAGAGCGACGAGACCACCCAGAACCTCGGACTGCCGACCGCTGTCGTGCCCGTCCAGCCGGTGGCGCCGGTGGCCCCGGTGGCCGCAGTGCCGCCGATGGGTCCGGTGGCTCCGGCGGCCCCGGTGCTCGCGGGCCCGTCCTCCGCGCCCGCCACCCCCGTGCCTGCCC
>NZ_JZWY01000235.1:0-303 GCF_000966955.1 Streptomyces sp. NRRL S-495 | reverse complement strand
CCCCCGTGCCTGCCCTTCCCGCGCCGGCCGTCCCCGCGCCCGCCGTGCCCGAGCCGGCGCCCGGGCCCGTCCGGGAACCCGCCCCCGAGCCCGTACCGACGCACGACCCGGCCTCCGCGCCCACCGGCGCCGACCCGCGCCTCCCCACCAGGCCCGAGCCCGGTCCGGCCGCCACCGCGCTCGCCCGGACCACCTCCGGGCGCAGCGACAGCGACGACCTGCTCGCCATCCTCCGCTCGCCCGAGGCGCACGCCGTCCGCAACGCCCCCCGGATCCGCCTGCTCGGCCCGGTCGACGTCGCCG
>NZ_JZWY01000234.1:0-1952 GCF_000966955.1 Streptomyces sp. NRRL S-495 | reverse complement strand
CCGGCACCGGCGGCACCGCCGAACCCGGCGCGATCGGCCGGCTCACCGAGCTCGCCGCCTACCTGGCCCTGCGTCCCGGCGCCGACCACGCCGCCCTCGACCACGACCTGCACCCCGGGGCGGCCCACCTCGACCCGCACCCCACCGCCGCCGACGCCCGGAACCCGCTGTCCGAAAAGCTCGCCGACCTGGCGGCCTGGCTGGGCACCGCCTCGGACGGCCGGCCCCTGCTGGTCACCGGCCAGGTCGAGGGCTGCACCTTCGCCCCGGCCGTCACCTGCGACTGGGACGAGTTCCGCAGCCTCTACCGGCGCGGCATGCGCAGCACCAGCGCCACCGCCGACGCGGCCCTCGCCCACGCCCTCGCCCTGGTCCGCGGCGCCCCGTTCGCGGAGGCCCCGCCCGCCTCGTTCGGCTGGGCCGAGGCCGAACGGCAGGACATGATCGCCGCGATCGTCGACACCGCCCACGAACTCGCCGCCCGCCGCCTCCAGTACGGCGACCACCGCAGTGCCGAGGCCGCCGTCTTCCGCGGCCTCGCCGTCGCCCCGGACGTCGAACTGCTGCACCGCGACCTGTTCTACGCCTACGCCTCGGCCGGCGCCCGCGACCAACTGCTGCGCGCCGTCAACCGCCTCGACGCACTCAGCCGCCGAACCGGTCGCGANNTCGACACCGACACCATCGCCCTCCTCCGCGACCTCCTCGCCGGCTCCTGACCCGGCAGACCGTCAGCACCCCCCACCACGCCCCGCCCGGCCCGCACCCCGCGCGCCGAGCGGGGCGCGGTGCGTCCGGCCCGGATCCGGTGGGAGACGCCGGGGGCGGGACGGCCGGATGTCACACCGGTCTGATGGGATTCCCGCATGACGGATTGGTCGCAACTCAGCCATGCCTACGGCTCCGCGGAAGACATACCCGCCCTGCTCGACCGGATCGAAGCGGATCCGACTGCCGAGTGCTGGAGCGACCTCTGGTCGGCGCTCTGCCATCAGGGCAGTGTCTACTCGGCCAGCTTCGCGGCGATTCCCCGGCTGACGGCGATCGCCGCCGCCGGTGCCGACACGAAGGAGCAGCTGAACGCACTGCACCTGGCAGCCGCCATCGTGGCGGGGGCGGACCAGCTGAACGAGGCCGGTGACGTCCTTGCGAAGAACGCCCAGGACATCGCGGTCCTGCTGCGGAAGGCGAACGAGCACCTTCGGACGGCTCCCGACCGCACCGACTACATCTACCTGCTCGAATCCCTCCTGGCCTTCGAAGGTGTACCGGTCTGGGGCGAGGAGCTGGCCGGCGGACTCGTGAACGAGGAGTACCAGACCTCCTGTCCGCGCTGCGAGACCGATCTGTTCATCGCCATCGGTGAATACGGCTACTTCTCCACGAGCGGCGACTACGCCCTGCACGACGATGTCGAGAAGGCCCCCCTGCGACCCGCGGAGCCGGGTGACCTGCACGGCATCGGCCAACGCCTCCACAGCCTCGCCCTCGGCGACGGTCAGCGTGACGTCGCCACCGCGTTGACCTACCTCTTCGGGGGCGCGCACTGCACGGATTGCGGGGCGGACTTCGTGGTGGCCGACCGGATTGGCGATTTCTGCTGACGTTGCCGCGCCCGGTCCCGGCCTGCGGAGCCCCGGCGTGGATCCCTGTTCACCCACCCGGCCTGGCTCCGGCATCACCCGATCTCGTAGGGTGGCGCCCATGTGTGGTGACAGGCGCCACACGGGGTACGAGGCAGCAGAACGCCGCTCAGCGGCGGGGCGGGGCGGTGACCTGGAAATGGCGGAGACTACGGCGGTCCCCGGAGGTCCCGACCCCGTGACGGACGCCGGCCCCGGCCCCCAGGACGCCGTACCGCCGAGGTCCGCGCGCAACGCCTACGACGAGCACCCGCCCGGCCCGGCCGCGCTCTACGAGCCCCCGGCCCCGCAGCCCGCCCCGGGCCCGGT
>NZ_JZWY01000233.1:0-7665 GCF_000966955.1 Streptomyces sp. NRRL S-495 | reverse complement strand
CCCCGGGCCCGGTGGCCGGACCGCCCGCGCCGTCCACCGGATGGACCGTCACCGGCATGCCCGCCATGGGCGGCGCGCCCGTCGTCCCGGCCCCGGCCGGCGCGACGCCGCTGCCGTTCACCGTCCCCGGCGCCACCCCCGCGCACGGCCTGCCCGGCATCGGCGGCGGCCTGGGCAGCGGCCCGCGCGGCCGGATCCTGGTCGTCGAGGGCGGCTACGGCTCCTCCGGCCGCCGCACCTGGGGCCGTGGCGGCCCCGCCCAGGCCCCGGTGCTGTCCGCGATGCTCGCCGCCGTCTCCCCGCAGGTGCTGCTGGCCGCCGACACCGTCGACGCCGTGCACCTCCCCGGCGCCAGCGACCCGCACACCGTGCTCGCCCACCTGCGCGCCGCCGCCCGCCACCCCGGACCGCTGCTCGTCCACTTCGGCGGCCACCTGCTCGCCGACAAGCGCGGCGGCCAGCTCCACCTCACCCTGCGCGACTCCAAGCCCGGCAGCATCCGTCAGGACGGCCTCGCCTGGCAGTCGATCGCCGGCGAGCTGCGGCACCGCCCGGCCGAGTGGCAGACCCTGGTCGTCGCCGACCTGAGCGCCGATCAGAACGCCTGGTCGCTGCTCCAGGGCGACCTCGCGTCGCTCAGCGAGGGACTGCCGCTGTGGGCGGTGGTCAGCCCCGACCCGGACCAGATCGGCACCTTCACCCGTGCGCTGATCGAGGCCCTGCACGGCGGCCGTCCGGGCGGCGAGGCCGTCCTCGCGCCGGAACAGCTGCGCCACCAGGTCTACTCGGTGCTCCGCCCGGACGTGATCGTGGTCAGCACGCACGCCCCGGACCGCCCGTTCTTCCGCAACACCGCGCGGCGCGGCGAGGGAGCACCGACCGAGTACACCCCGTACGAGGCCCCGAGCCCGGCCGCCGTGCTGCCCCGCCCGGCCGCGCCGGACGAGGTCACCTGGGACGACCGGCCCTGGGGCGAGTCGCCCCGGGACGCCGCCGTCCCGCAGGACGCGGTGCCGGCGCCCCGCCCGGCCGTCACCCTGGACAAGCCGGCCGCTGCCGCCCCGGCCGGTGCTGCCCCGGCTGATGCCGCCCCAGCGCGGCCGTCCGACAGGCCGGTGAACCTGCTCAAGCCCGGCGTACCGCCCACCCCGCCGCTCCCGCCGCACCCGGTCGACCTCCGGAAGGCCGGCGCCTGGCAGCCGGTGGCCCCGGAGCCCGAGGCCGAGGTTGTGCCCGAGCCCGGCCCCGAAGCCGAGGTCGTGCCCGAGCCTGTCGAGGAACCGGACCCCACCGCCGCCGCCCCGGCGGACGCGCCGCCCACCGAGGCCGAGCCCGAGGACGCCGAGCCCGAGGACGCCACCGAGGACCCCGAGCCGGAGGCTGCCTCCGAGCCCGAGCCCGAGGCCGAGCCCGAGGCTGCACCTTCGCCCGTCGCCGCACCCGAACCCGCCCCCGCGCCGGAGCGCTCCGAGCCCCGCGCCGACTACCGCGAGGTGATCGGCCGGATCGTCCGAAGCGCCGACGCGGGCGACCACGCGGCCGCCACCGACCTGGCCTTCGCCCTGGAGCTGGAGGCGATCGCCGAGCACGGCCCGGTCTCCGCACCCGTCCTCCAGGTCCGGCAGGTCCGCGCCCACGTGTCCCGGCTCGCCGGCCGGACGGCCGAGGCCGCCGGCATCTACCGCGAGGTCGCCCTGACCCTGCTCCGCAGCGAGGGGCCCGAGCACCCGGAGACCCAGCACGCGGCGACCAACGCGGAAGCCTGCTGGCGGGCGATCCCGGACCGCGCCGAGGCCCTGCGGATCGCCCCGGAGATCATCGAACTGCGCGCCCACCTCCCGGGCCCCGACGGCCGCAAACTCCGCGCCGCCGAACGCCACCTCGCCACCCTCGCCGGCCCCCGCCCCGACCCCGCCTGACCGGCGATGGGTTTCTGGTCGACGTGGCGGGAGAACCGCCGCTCCGTCAAGGGCTCGCTGCGGACCGGTGAGCCCTGGCCGGAGGCGGACCTGTCGGAGTTCGTCGCGGCGATCGAGGCGTCCGGACTCTTCGAGTCGGTGGAGGTGGCGCCGGTCGACCCGCCGCGACTCGTCGACATCTACTTGGAGGCACCCACCGGCCACTACTTCGTCGTCATGGTCACGGACGGCTCCGACTCCTGCCGGATCATCTGCGACGCCTACGTCTTCGACTGGGTTCCGACGTGCCTGGCGCTGGAGTTCCTCCGGACCGTCATGGCCGGCGAGATCGAAGTGGAGTTCTCGACCTCGCGCCGCCGGGTGGTGCTGGGCGTCCCACTGACCGGTGAGGGCACCTGGCGGGAGTCCCGCTGGTTCCACGGCGACCTCGAGCCGTGGGAGACCCGGGCGATGGCGCGCGACCGAACACCCACGCCCTGACGGACACCGGCCGCGTCGTATGCTCGTCCGCTGTGGACGACGCCGAGCTGACGAAGCTCACGACGATACCGATGACCAGCAAGAATGCCCGGATGCTGGAGCGGACGGCCCGCCGTCGGCTTCGGCGCGACGGGGCGGCCTTCGTGGCGGCCCTCGGCATCGGGTTGGCACAGCGGCACCGCTCGGAGCCGGCCGGCTCCGACGCATCGGCGGCGTTCGACGACCTCTTCGACCACCTGGTGCGCCTGCTGGCGGTGACCCGCGGACCCGGGCACGTCGACGAGCTGCTGCGGCTGCTCGCCGCAGGCAGGCCGGACGATCCGGAGCACGACCGCTACGTGGCCTCGCTGCTGGCGTCCTGCCAACGGCCCGCCGACCTCGCCCCGGTGTACGAGGAGGGGGTCGCCGCCTCCGAGGAGTTGCGGGCCTGCCTGCTGCACGAGCTGGTGCTCCGGGGTGCCCCGGTGGCGGAGACCCCGGGCATCGCCTCGTGGGCGACCTCCCCGCACTGGCGCGACCACCCGTTGGCCGCGCTGCCGCTGGTGCCGGCGGAGCCGGAACGGGAACCGGACCTGCCGGCCTACTCCGTCGACGGCAGCAGCTGCGGGTTCCCCTACCCGGACCCGGAGGAGCGCCACCCGGCACCCCGGCCGGTTGCCGCGCCGGTGGCGGCGGTGGTGGAGACGACGACCGCTGCCACCGCCCGGGCGATGGCGTCGGCGGTGGCGAACTGGGCCGACCACCCGGAGGAGCCGGAGGGCCGCGTCGAGGCGCGGACCTTCGCCTTCCCGGAGCCCCTGGAGCCCGACGCCGTGCCCGGCACACTCGTCGCGCTGGGCCTGGACTGCTTGGCGGACCTGGGGGAGCTGCCGGAGCCCGGGCGGAAGACCGCGTTCGGGGTGGTCCCCGTCGAAGCGGCCGAGGTCTGGCGGTTGCTCTTCGCCGCCTCCTCCAGCGGCGGCGCGTACGACTCGGCCTGCTACGGCGCCTACGGACGGCTCCACGCCTGGCGATCCCTCGCCGCCCTCGCCGGGGCGCCGCCGGACGCCCCGCCGAGCGAGGTGGAGGCCCACGTCCGGGCGTGCGCGTGGTACCGGTTCGGCGCGGAAACTCCGTGGTTCCACCGGGTGGTCTGGGACCTGGGCGTGTTGGCGGTGTCTCCGGACCGCCGCCTGGCCGTCCTGGCAGCAACGACGACCGACTGACGCCGTGCCGGAGTGGGAAGTCGGACCGCCTGACTTCCCACTCCGGCCACGGTCCCGGCGAATGCTCCAGGGCCAGAACGGTTCACCGATGACGTGCGAAAACGCCTTCCCGGGGTGGCCCGGGGCCGTTTCCGGCGTTCGTTCGGGCAAGTCGGTTTGTCGGGCCGTGCTGTGGCGGCTGCCCCGCCGGTCAGTCGGTGCCTTCGACGATGCGGAAGTCGCGCTCGTAGCCGTCGGGGAGGGCCACCAGCGCCTTCTGGTACGCCTCGCTCTCGTATGCCGCGACGGCCTGTTCGAAGCTGTCGAACTCGATCAGAACGGCGCGTTGCGTGATTCCGGCCTCGTGGGCGACGACCCGAGTGCCACGGGACAGGACGCGCCCGCCCCCGGCCCGGACAGCCGGACCGGCCAGCTCGTTGTAGGCAGTCAGCCTCTCGGGGTCGGAAATGGCGGGGTAGACACTGACCCAGTAGCCCTTGGCCATGGAAGCCTCCTGTGGTCGGCCGGACATGTCCGACGTCGAATTGACACTCGGATCGATCGATCCCGGCGACGACCACTGCGGTCGGTGGAATCGTCGTACACGCAGGCTAGGACTTGATGTGCGGCCGAGGGAAAGACCGGTACGGGATAGGCTCAGAACGGATCGTTATCAATCGGCAGGGAGGGTGCGTGCCGCCGGATACGGTGAGCCTGCGGTACTTCCTGGTGCTGGCACAGGAGTTGAACTTCACCCGCGCGGCCGCACGGATCGGTGTCGCCCAGCCCGCACTCAGCGCCCGGATGCGCCGCTTGGAGTCGGAACTCGGTACGGCCCTGCTGGTCCGCAACACGCGCAGCGTCGTACTGACCACGGCCGGTGCGGCTCTGGCGGAGTCCGCGCCGTCCGCGCTGGCGGCGCTGGACCGGGCATGGGACACCGCCCGGAGCGCGGCGGCCGGTGAACTGGGCACGCTGCGCATCGGATACAGCCTCAGCACCGGGGCCGGGACGGCACCGGCCCTGGTGGACAGGCTGATCCGCGGCAACAGCGGACTCGAGGTCGGCGCGGTCCCGATGGCGACACCGGAGATCTCCCCCGCGGTCGCCGACGGCCGCATCGATGCCGGGATCACCCGCGGTGAACAGCCGGGCCGTGGCGTGCGCCGGTTCCTGCTGCGGCGTCTGCGTGTCGGGGTCCAGCTGGCGCAGCACCATCCGCTGGCCGAACAGCCGGAGATCGAGATCGCCGACGCGGCCGCGTATCCGCTGCGACTCCCGGACCGTGCGGCCAACCCCGTGGTCCACGATCAGCTGTCCGCACTGTTCCGGGACATCCGACCGCACCCCCGGCTCCACACGCCCGCCGTCTCTTTCGACATGTCCCAGCGCGACCTGCGCGACGGGGTCACCCTCGCCCCGGCCGGAGAGGCCGCGCTCACGGCACAACCGGCCGGTCTCACCTGGCGACCACTGCGAGGCGCGCCCGGCCTGACGATCCACCTGGTCCTCCCGCAGGAGCAGTCGCCGCTGCACCGCCGCATCCGTGCCGTCGCCGAAGCCCTGGCGCACGAGCTGCACTGGCTGCCGGACTGACGCGCAGGGGGCCGAGCGGGACGGACGCCTGCGGTGGCGGGGCCGAGGACCCCGCGCCCGAGGCGGTCGGAGGTGCGGGCCGTTCGCCGGTCCGGCGGCCGTTGGCCCGTGGGGCTGTCAGTGGTCGCCCGCCGGGGCGAAGGGCCCGTCCAGGGCCGCCCATTGCAGGAGCAGGACGGTCTTCCCGTCGGTGATGCGTCCGTCGCGGGTCATGGCGAGGGCCTGGGCGAAGGGCAGTTCGAGGACTTCGATGTCCTCGCCGTCCTCCTCGAGTCCGCCGCCGGGACCGGTCCGGTCGGCCGGTGTGTAGGGGGCGGCGAAGAAGTGGAGGCGTTCGGTGACGGAGCCGGGGCTCATGTAGGCGTCGAGGACGTGGGTGAGCGGTCCGAGGGTGACGCCGAGCTCCTCGGCGCTCTCGCGTCGGACGGCGGCGGGCGGGTCGTCCGCGTCGAGCAGGCCCGCGGCGGCTTCGACGAGCATGCCGTCGGGGTGGTCGTTGACGTACGCCGGGTAGCGGAACTGGCGGGTGAGCAGGACGCAGCCGCGTCCGGTGTCGTAGGGCAGGACGACGGCGCCGTTGCCGCGGTCGTAGGTCTCGCGCTGCTGGGTCTCCCAGCGTCCGTCGCGGCGGCGGTAGTCGAAGGTGGTGCGCCGCAGGACGTGCCAGCCCTGGGAGGTGAGCTCGACGCCGCGGACCCGGATGTCGGGGTTGCGGTTCAGGCCGTGTCCGGCCCGGTCGAGGCCGGTGCGGCCGCGGTGGTCGGGGGCGTCGATGCCGGGGTGGCCGGTCACGTGGTCTCCTGCGGGGCGCGGCGGGGGATCTCGGTCACGTCGTGGTAGACGGGCAGGCCGAGGCGGCGGGCGGTGGCGACGTCCTGGTCGGCTCCGACCGAGTCGCCGGGCAGGCGCAGCACGGCGTCGCAGTGCGCGAGCAGACGGTCGGCGGTCGGGTGGAGCACTTGGTCGGCGAGGGGGTCGGTGGGGCCCGCGCCGGCGGAGCGCAGGACGGGCAGGGCTATCCACTCGCCGATCACGGGCAGGTGGCCGGTGGCGAAGACGGGCCAGGCGGCGGCTTCGAGGCGGGCGAGGTTGGCGGCCATGGCCTGCGGGTCGCCGTCGGTGCCGGAGCGGTAGGGACCGGCGATCAGGACGAGCATGGGCTTGTCGGTCATGGAGCGCTACGATACATGCAGAAACGTGCAAGAACAGGAGAGAATGCGGATGCTGGCTGCTGAACGGCGTGAACACCTGCTGGGCCTGCTGGCCCGAGAGGGCAAGATCGTCGCCAAGGACGTCGCTGCCGAGCTGGGAATCTCCGAGGACAGCGTGCGACGCGACCTGCGCGACCTCGCCGCGGACGGACTGTGCCAGCGGGTCTACGGCGGCGCGCTTCCCGCCTCACCGGCGGTGGTGGACTACGCAGCCCGGCAGGGCGTGGCCCCGGACGGCAAACGGAAGGTCGCCGCCGTGGCCGCCGCTCTGGTGCCGCCGGGCGGCACGCTGATCCTCGACGGCGGCACCACCGCCCTCGCGGTCGCCCAGGCACTCCCGCAGGACCTGGCCTGCACCGTGATCACCCACAGCCCGACGATCGCCGTGGCCCTGCTCGGTCATCCGCAGGCGGAGCTCTTCCTGCTCGGAGGCCGGATCTTCAAGCACTCGGCGGTCGCCTGCGGCGCCGCCGCGGTCGAGGCCGCGCAGCAGGTCTCCGCCGACCTCTGCCTGCTCGGCGTCACCGGCGTGCACCCCGAAGCGGGGCTGACCACCGCCGACGCCGAGGAGGCCGCGATGAAGCGCGCCCTGGCCGCACGGGCGGCGGACACCTACATCCTCGCCTCCTCCGAGAAGATCGGTACCGCCTCGCGGTTCCGCGTCCTGCCCTGGGAGAAGGTCAGCGGACTGATCACCGACGCCGACCCTCATGATGCAGTCGTCGAGGAACTCAAGGCGCTCGGAGTGGAAGTCCTGCCGGCCGACTGACAGTTGCAGGCCGACACGGGACCACGAACCGGCCGGAACCGGACGGTCGGTCCCCTTGAGCCCCTGCGGGCCGACGCGGAGCAGGGTGGCGCGCGCCCGGCGTGCGGGGGCGGGGGAGAGGTGCGGCCCGGGACTGCGCCCGGGCCATGGCCCCGGTGGCGGTGGCGAGCTGGGCCGACCACCCGGAGGAGCCGGAGGGTCGCGTCGAGGCGCGGACTTTCGTCCTCACGGAGCCGCACCGGCTGCTACGGAGCCTACGGACAGTTCCACGCCTGGCGCTTGCTGACCGCACCCGCCGGGGCGCCGACGGACGCCCCGGCGAGCAAGGGTGGCGGCCCACGTCCGAGCCTGCGCGCGGCACCGCTTCGGCGCGGACGCCCCGTAGTTCCACCGAGTGGTCTGGGACCTGGGCGTGTTGGAGGTGTCCCCGGACCTCCGCAGCTTGGCCGTCCTGGCAGCGACGACGACCGACTGACGAGCCGTCGGAGTGGGAAGTCGGCCCACCC
>NZ_JZWY01000232.1:0-3968 GCF_000966955.1 Streptomyces sp. NRRL S-495 | reverse complement strand
GACTTCCCACTCCGGTGCGGTGGCGTGGCGACGCCACCGCACGGTGGGGCGGACGCGCCGCCCACCGAGTCCGAGTCCTCCGACGCCTGGCCCGAGGAGTCGAGCGATCCGGCCGGGTGAGGTGGGCCAGTGGTGGACGGCTACCCGAGCCGGTGGCGGAGCCAGGCGAGGCCGGTGGCGCTGAGTGCGGCCCACCGGCGGTCGGGGGTCTCGGCGGCGCGGAGGGTCCACAGGCCGGTGAGGATCGCGCCGAAGGCCGTGACGGACCGAGCGGGCGCGGTGCGCCACAGGGACACGCTGTCGGCCCAGCGCTCCGCCTGCTCGGGGGTGTGGCCGGCCTCGATCAGCCGGACGATCAGGTACGCCGTGTCGGCCCATGCTGCGCCGGGGGCAGGGAAAGCCCAGTCGACGACGCGCACCGCTTCGCCGTCCACCAGGAGGTTCGGGCCGGTCAGGTCGGTGTGGACCAGGGTCTTGCCGTCGATCAGATCGGGCGCATCGTGTTCGGCCAGGATCAGCGCGTCCAGCCGCGCCACGGTCCACGGGTCGAGCCGGTCCCGGTAACGGCTGCCCAGGTTGTGCCAGAAGTCCTGCCCCGACCATCGGTCCGCCAGGCTGAAGGCACGCAGTGGCGGTGCCGGGGTGAGCGCCCCGGCAAGTGTCTCCAGGGTCCGGGCGACCAACGGCAGATCGGCGGACCCCGGAGACAGCTCCGCGTGTCTGCCGGGAACGTGCTCGAACCCCAGGGCGAGCCACCCGTCGGCCTCGACCTTCCAGAGCATGCGGGGAGCGATGTCCGGCGGGAGTACGGAGTTCACGACGGACTCCAGGCGGTGCATCCACGCCCTCGGGTTGTCCTCGCGCACGGCCTTGCAGAACACCGGCCCGCCGGTCGTCTCCAGCGTGGCGGCGAAGTCGGAGACCGTTCCCGCAGTCGGGGGGAGAGCGGCGGTGACCGCGCCGGTCCGGGCCTCGATGCTGATGCGCACGGCACGCGGTAGTTGCTTCCAAGTGTCTGTCATCGGGGGTGCCTCGGGTCGGGCCCGCCCGGCCCCGGATCGCAGGGCCGGGCGGGCGATCTGATCGGTTCCTAGCTGCTGTGGCAACCGCGGTGGCACTGCGCGCAGTTGCCGCTGCCGCTGGTGTCGCTTCCGTCTCCTCCGCTGCCTTCGGAGCAGTCGGCGGACATGCTCCACAGTTCGGAGTCCACGGCGTACCCGCTCGCTTCGATGACGGCGACCGTGGCGGCGATGCCGATGCCCTTGGTGGACTCGCCCGGGCCGCCGGTCGGCACGTGGTGGAGGAACCGGCCGGACACCGAGTGGCAGAACTCGGCGTATTCGGTGGTGTGGAGGATGAACGTGTGCCATCCGATGTCCACCAGCCTCGACGGGGCGAGGCCGGCATCCGGGTTGACCGCGCACGCTCCGAGGAAGGCGAGGGCCTGGTCCACTGTGCGCGCGGCGAGCGCGAGATCCATCTCCTCCTCCCTGGCGATTCGGGTGATCATCCGCTCGAACAGGGCCGGGTCGATGAGGGACCGGCCTGTGATCGTCTCCGTGCTGGTCGACAGCATGTGTGCTCCCCTGACTCCGAGGTACGGCTCTCGGCCAGGACGCTATGCGTGCGGGAACCACCGAAGGCCCTGTGATTCTCGAATATTCCAGGGCTCGCGGGCCGTATCGGCGAGGATTCCTCAGACGGCTCCCAGTGTCCTGCGGCACCGCGCAAGAATCCTGTGGGCATCCGAGCCGAAGACGGCCGCCTCGGCCATCGCTTCCCAGACGCGCGTGTACAGGCCCACGTTCTCCGCCTGCTCCAGCCACAGTTCGGCGTGCCAGTCCTCGACGATGACAAGCCGTTCGTCGTAGATCCAGAAGCCGTTGGCGGGTGGCAGGGCGAGCTGGGCCTCGAACGGCACGATGCCCAGGGTGACGGTGTCGAGGCCGATCACGCCGCTGAGCCGGTCGAGTTGAGCCGCCATGACGGCCGGTGGGCAGAGCCGGGCGCGCAGAGCGGCCTCCCACATGACGATGCGGTACTGCTTGCCCGACCGGTACAGGCCCTCCTGTCGTCGGACTCGGGCCCGAACGGCCTCCTCGACATCACGCGGCGACCGGTGGAGGTCGACGTAGGCGTTGAAGACGTGCCGGGCGTAGTCGGCCGTCTGGAGCATGCCGACGATCATTGAGCCTTCCCAGGCACGCATGATCGTCGACCGTTCGTACTCGACGGTCAGCGCGTCCTGCACCGGCCGGTGGCCGGCTGCGAGTTGTCGTCGCCAGGAGCGGGACTGCGATTCGAACGCCCTCAACCTGGCTGTCAATTCGGACGCCGCGCCAGGCCGGCCGACACCCGTTGCCCACGCCTTGAGGTCGTCGCGGGTGGCCGTCTGTCGGCCGGTTTCCAGCTTGCTGACCTTGGACTGCGCCCACCCCAGACGCTCGGCCAGTTGCCGACCGGTGAGACCGCCCTCGGTGCGCAGCTCGCGGAGCCGCAGACCGAGGGCGATTCGCGCTTGTTGGAAGTCGGTGCTCACACGTCGGACGGTACCTCGGTGAGGAACGCCCGGTACGTGGTGGCGAAGTGCCAGGCAGCGTCGCGTACCTGGCACGCACGAGCCACCTGTACCGGGTCGGTGATCAGCTCCACGGCGGTCAGATCGTCGTCGGAGTCGAAGTGCAACAGGGCGATGACCCGCGAGTCGAAGAGCCAGGTGTCTTCCTGCGGAAGGCCGAGGTGATCGGCGTCGGCGCGCCAGAGGTAGCGAATGTCCTCGCCCACGGCACTGTTCCGCTCGGCGTTGTCGAGCAGGTACCGCTGTCCCGGAGTGGGCGGGCTGTCCATGATCCGCACTCGCTCGAACCGCTTGCCGCGAGCCACCTGCTCGCGGCGCGAGAGGCACCACGGGTCCTCCAGGTCCCATCCGGGCGCCTGACCGGCAGCGAACCGGCGGTAGGTATCGGTCTGTTCGTCGGACCGGTACCTGCGACGGGTCTCCAGCCGGAAGGCCGTGTGCTCGAAGTTCTCGAACATGCCGTCGAACTCTTCGAAGTCGATCAGCTCCGGCTCTCGGTCCACGTCTCGCGGCGCGAAGTCGGCGAGCAGCACGCGGGGAACGACCACGAACCCTTCGCCGGGCTTGATCTTGCGAAGTTGAGCTACCTCGTCGGGATCGGTGACGGCGTCGCCCTGTACCAGTACCTCCCCGGTCTCGATGTCCTCGTAGAGCGTCGGGCATCCGTTGTTCCCCGAATTGCTTCCGATGTACCGCAGTCGTCGGCTCACAGCTGCTCCCCTCACCGATGGTCGGGCTGACTCAGGATGACGTGGGACCGGGCAGGGGTGGGTGCTGATTCTCGAATATTCTCCCGGCCCCGATTGAGGAGAACCGCGACTGTACGGGCCGAGGTGGAGCAGGGTGGTGCGCGCCCGGCGTGCGGGGGTGGGGGAGAGGTGCGGCGCGGGGCTGCGCTCTCGTGTGCGCCTGGTGGTGGTGCTGCCTTCGTGGCGGTGTCTGGGTGAGTCGACGTTCTTTCGTGGCAGGGGAGTTGGACGTTTCAGGAATGGGAGGTGGTGCGCCCCTCGGGCTGGAAGAGGAGCGTGGGGCGATTGTCGGGCTCTGAGGGTCGAGAAGGAGTTCGGAGTTCGGGAGTGGACGGACTTTCGCGCGCCTACGCTGACGGTGCATCCGTTGGGAACGGTGTGTGCCCGGGCGGATGCGGACAGTGCGACGCGAGTGTGACCGGAGACCAGGGGAGGCCAAGATGGCCGAGGTTCGGGGTGGCGGCGAGAGCGGCGACGCGAGGCCGGAGTTGGACGAGGATCTGTCGGAGGTCTCGGACTTCCTGCATGCGATCGGCCAGCAGATCAAGGTCCTGCGTGAGCAGGCGGGGCTGACGCAGAAGCAGTTCGCGAAGGAGGTCGGCTACACCGAGAGCCTG
This sequence comes from Streptomyces sp. NRRL S-495, assembly GCF_000966955.1. Classification (NCBI taxonomy): domain Bacteria; kingdom Bacillati; phylum Actinomycetota; class Actinomycetes; order Kitasatosporales; family Streptomycetaceae; genus Streptomyces; species Streptomyces sp. NRRL S-495. The sequence goes on along the minus strand of NZ_JZWY01000232.1, from coordinate 24 downwards.
ATCGGCGCGGTGGAGCAGGGGAAG
>NZ_JZWY01000231.1:0-27410 GCF_000966955.1 Streptomyces sp. NRRL S-495 | reverse complement strand
CGCCGCAGCGGGAGCTGCTGGAGTCGTCGGAGCGGGTGTTGGACGCGCGAGGGCTGTTGATCGCAGCCGCGGACGACATCGAGAAGGCGAAGGCGAAGGCGCGGATGCGGCACCCGGAGTGGTTCCGGAACTACGCCGCCCTGGAGGCGGAGGCGCTCGAACTCCACGACTGGAGCGCCTACCTCGCTCCGGGACTGCTTCAGACGGAGGACTACGCCCGGGCGTTGTTCCGGATGCGACAGCCGGTATTGGCGGAAGAAACGGTCGAGATCCGGGTGGCAGCTCGGATGGCGCGGCAGGAAATCCTCGCCCGTTGGCCCCGCGCGGTCTTCAGCTGGGTGATCGACGAGGGTGTACTGCACCGGCGGCTCGGTGGGCCGGAGGTGCACAGAGGGCAGCTCGAACGGTTCCTGGAGATCGGCAACACCCGTGGCATGACGCTTCAGATCATGCCGATGGACCGCTCCGAGAACGCGAGCGTCGCAGGGTCGTTCAAGCTGTTCATTCCCAAGGGGCGTCCGCAGACCGGCTATATCGAGATCCAGACGAACGGTAGGCTCATCACGGATGCGGAGGAGGTTCGTCTCCTGAATGCGCGATACGGCACCCTCAGGGCACAGGCGCACTCTCCGCAGGATTCCCTGTCCTTGATCGAGAAGATGCTGGGAGAGCGATGAGCGGCGATCTGATGTGGTTCAAGAGCAGCTACAGCAGCAACGAGGGCGGCGATTGCGTCGAGGTCGCCGAGGCGGCGGAGTCGGTCCTGGTGCGCGATTCGAAGGACAAGTCCGGTCCGCAGCTGGCCTTTTCGCCCACTGCGTGGCGTTCCTTCGTCGAGTTTGCACAGTCGGTCCGATGAGCAGCGAACCGGTGTGGTTCAAGAGCAGCCACAGCGGTGGCGAGGGCGGGGACTGCGTCGAGGTGTGGTTCAAGAGCAGCCACAGCGGCGGCGAGGGTGGCAACTGCGTCGAGGTCGCCGAGACCACGGAATCAGTCCTGGTGCGTGACTCCAAGGACAAGTCCGGCCCCCGGCTGGCCTTCTCCCCGACCGCCTGGCGCTCCTTCGTCGAGTTCGCGCAGTCGGTCTAAAACGACGGTGCGGCCGTCCGCCAACCGGCGGACGGCCGCACCTCTGCGCTACTACCGCCCCGCGAGCGCGTGCACGAAGCGGCCGGCGTCGATGGTGCCGAGGCCGCTGGCGAGGTCGTAGCCCTTGGCGGCCTGGTAGCCGGTGACGGTGTCCCAGGAGTTGTCGCCGGTGGTCACGTCGGTGATGCCGCTCCACTGGTTCGGGAGCAGGTTCAGGCCGTAGAGGCGCCAGTTGAGCTGGCCGAGGCGGTGGCCGGCGAGCTGGTCGGCGAGGGCGACGACGCCGGAGAAGATCGGCGCGGCCTCGCTGGTGCCGCCGGTGAGGTGCCAGCCGGCGCGGGTGGGGTCGTAGGACTCGTAGGTCCAGGCGCCGCCGTCGACGGCGGCGCTCATGCTGATGTCCGGGGTGCCGCGGTGGCTGCCGGTGACCTTGGCGACGCCGGTCTGGTACAGGGGGCGGTCGAACACGCCGGAGACGCCGCCGCCGCCCGCGCCGTAGGCGTCGTGCCAGACCTTGTCGGGCGCGGTGCGCTTCCCTGCATCGTCCAGGGTCATCTGGGTGCCGCCGATGGAGGTGACCAGCGGGTCCGAGGACGGCCAGGAGTTGACCTTGTACGGGTAGAGGTCCGAGCCGTTCTCCTGGGCGTCGGTGGCGCCGTTGTCGCCCGAGGACGCGAGGACGGTGACGTCGTGCGCGGCGGCCTCCTTGAAGGCGTAGCGCAGGTCGGTGAGCGACTTGAAGTCGCCCTTGTCGAAGCCGGGGAAGGTGTTCTCGGTGGCGCCGAAGCTCTGCGAGATGACGTCGGCACGGCCGGAGCGGATGAGCGCCTGCTCGGCGTCCATCATCTCGGGCAGGCCGGTGGTGCCCTCGGTCTCGGCGACGCCGGTCTCGATCAGGATGATGTGGGCGTCCGGGGCGACGGCGTGCGCGTACTCGACGTCCAGGGTGGACTCGCCGGCCCAGCCGGTGTGGTCGGGGTTGGTGGGGTCGAAGGGCGGGACGTTGCCCCACTTCATGATCTCGACCTGGGTGTCCGGGATGCCCCACTGCTTGTCGAAGACCTCCAGGTCGTGCTGGATGGTCGGCGAGCCGAAGGAGTCGACGATGACGATGGTGCGGCCCTTGCCGGTGACGCCCTCCTTGTAGAGGGAGTTCAGGTTGTAGGCCTCGCGGTACTGGAGCGGGGAGTAGCAGTGGATGCCGAGCTGGCTGACGCAGTCCGAGGTGGACAGCGGCGCGGTCCGGCCGAGGGCGTTGACGTGGCCGGCCGAGGCGGGCCGGACGTGGACGCCGGCGGCGGTCGGCGCGCCCGGGGTGGTGGCGCCCGCGACGACGGAGGCGACGGAGCCGGTGGAGACGGTGCCGGCCGTGAGGGCGGTGGCCCCGACGGCGAGCAGGGCCAGGGCGCGGCGGAGGGTGCGGGGGCTGCCCATGGGACTCCTTGGGACGCTGGGCCCGGCCGGGATCGGTCGGGTCGGTCCGGCCATCCCATCGACTGCCGCATGATCATGCCATAGTCATTTCATACTGTCGGCATGGTCGTTACCGGCCACCGGAAAAGGTCAAGACCGTCCCAGGTGAAGGTAACCCAGCACCGGGGACGGTCCCCTGACATATCGTCAGATCATCACCGGCGTGTCAGCGCGCCCCGCCGTTGACGTACAGGGTCTGGCCGCTGACGTAGGACGACTCCTCGCTCGCCAGGAAGGCGACCACCGAGGCGACCTCCTCCGGCTGCCCGACCCGCCGCAGCGGCGTACGGGCGGACACCTCGGCCTGGTGGTCCTCGGCGGTGGAGCCGACCCGCTCGGCCGTCGCGGCGGTCATCGGGGTGGCGATGTAGCCGGGGGCGACGGCGTTCACATTGATGTTGAACGGGCCCAGCTCGATCGCCAGCGTCGCGGTCAGGCCCTGGATGCCGGCCTTGGCGGCGGCGTAGTTGGCCTGGCCCCGGTTGCCCAGCGCGGAGCGCGAGCTGAGCGAGACGATCTTGCCCCACTTCTGCGCGACCATGTACTTCTGCGCCACGTGGCTGCAGTTGTAGGCGCTGGTCAGGTTGACCGTCAGGACGGCGTCCCAGTCGGCCTTGGGCATCTTGAAGAACAGGTTGTCCCGGGTGATGCCCGCGTTGTTGATCAGGATGTGCAGACCGCCGAGGTCCTCGGCGATCCGGGCGAACACCGCCTCCACGGCGTCGTAGTCGGCCACGTCGCAGCCGTACGCCCGGGCCGTGCCGCCCTTGGCGGTGATCTCCTCGGCGGTGCCGGCCGCCCGTTCGGCCGAGAGGTCGACGACGGCCACCGTCGCGCCCTCCTCGGCCAGCAGGCGCGCCGTCGCGGCGCCGATCCCCTGCGCGCCGCCGGTGACGACGGCGACCTTGCCTGCGAAACGCGTCATGGTGCTGCTCCTCAAGAGTGGAAAGGACAAAAGGAGTTCGGGCCGTCAGGCGGACTCGACCAGCACCGCCGTGCCCTGGCCGACGCCCACACACATGGTGGCGAGGCCGCGGCGGCCGCCGGTACGGCGCATCCGGTGCAGCAGAGTGGAGAGGATCCGGGCGCCGGAGCCGCCGAGCGGGTGGCCGAGCGCGATCGCGCCACCGGTCGGGTTGACCAGCTCGGGGTCGATCCCCAACTGGTCGACCGAGGCCAGCACCTGCGCCGCGAACGCCTCGTTCAGCTCGGCCTCCGCGACGTCCGCCAGCGTCCAGCCGGCCCGGGCGAGCACCTTGCGGGTGGCCGGGACCGGCCCGATGCCCATCACGTCCGGGTGCACGCCCGCCGAGGCCCCGGCCACGTACCGGCCGAGCGGCTCCAGGCCGAACTCGCCGAGCGCCTCCTCGCTGACCAGGACCAGCCCGGCCGCGCCGTCGTTCATCGGCGAGGCGTTGCCCGCCGTCACCGTGCCCTCGGGGCGGAAGGCGGGCTTGAGCCGGGCGAGCTTCTCCAGGCTGGTGTCCTCGCGGATCGACTCGTCCTGGTCGACGGTCACCCCGTCGGCGCGCTCGACCGGGATCAGCTCGGCGTCGAAGTGGCCGTCCTTGCGGGCGGCGGCGGCCAGCTGGTGGCTGCGCAGCGCGAAGGCGTCCTGCCGCTCCCGGGTGATGCCGTACCGGCCGGCCACCTCCTCGGCGGTCTCGCCCATCGAGAGCACGCCGTGGAGTTCGGCCATCCGCGGGTTGGTGAGCCGCCAGCCGAGCCGGGTGTCGAAGGTCTCCATCCGGTGCGGCAGCGCCTCGTCGGGGCGGGGCAGGACGAAGGGGGCGCGGGTCATCGACTCGCAGCCGCCGGCCAGCACCACGTCCGCCTCGCCGGAGCCGATCGCCCGGGCGGCCATGGTGACCGCCTCCAGGCCGGAGGCGCAGAGCCGGTTGACGGTGGCGCCGGGCACGCTGTCGGGCAGTCCGGCGAGCAGGACGGCCATCCGGGCCGCGTTGCGGTTGTCCTCGCCGGCCTGGTTGGCGGCGCCCCAGTAGACGTCGTCGATCCGGGCCGGGTCGAGGGTGGGCAGGTCGGTGAGCAGGGCGCGCAGCACGGTGGCCGAGAGGTCGTCCGGGCGGACCGCGGCGAACGCTCCGCGCAGCCGGCCGATGGGTGTGCGGCGGGCCGCGGCGAAGTAGACGGGACGCACGACGGCGGATCTCCTTCTGGGAGGGTGGTGGTGGGGGAGGGGTGTCCCCGCTGGGGTGTCAGAAGGCGTGGAGGTCAGAAGGCGTGGAGGTCAGAAGGCGTGGAGGTCAGAGGGTGTGGGTGTCAGAAGGCGTTGACGCCGGTGAGCGCGCGCCCGATGAGCAGTTGGTGGATCTGGCTGGTGCCCTCGTAGAGGGTCATCACCCGCGCGTCGCGCAGGTACTTGCCGACGGGGTACTCGTCGATGAAGCCGTAGCCGCCGAACACCTGGAGCGCGTTGTTGGCGGCCCGTACCGCCGCCTCGCTGGCGAAGAGCTTGGCGACGGAGGACTCGGTGGCGAACGGCAGGCCGCGGTCGATGTGGTCGGCGACCTTCCAGGTGAGCAGCCGGGCGGCCTCGACGTCCACGGCGATCCCGGCCAGCAGCTGCTGCACCAGCTGGTGCGAGGCGATCGGCACGCCGAACTGCTCGCGTTCGCCGGCGTACCGGACGGCGGCGTCGAGGCAGGCCCGGGCGATGCCGACGCAGCCGGCGGCGACGGACATCCGGCCCTTGGCGAGGGCGGCCATGGCGACGGTGAAGCCCTTGCCGACCTCCCCGAGCCGGGCGCTGTCGGGCACCCGGACGGCGTCGAAGGCGAGTTCGGCGGTGGCCTGGCCGCGCAGGCCGAGCTTGCCGTGGATCTCGGTGCGGGTGAAGCCGGGCAGGTCGGTGGGGACGAGGAAGGCGGTGATGCCGCGATGGCCGGGCTCGCCGGTGCGGGCGAAGACGAGGGCGACGTCGGCCCAGGTGCCGTTGGTGATGAAGGTCTTGGTGCCGCTGAGCAGCCAGTCGCCCCGGTCGTCGTCGCGGACGGCCCGGGTGGTGAGGTTGGCGGCGTCGGACCCGGTGCCGGGCTCGGTGAGGGCGAAGCAGCCGAGCGCCTCGCCGGAGGTGAGCCGGGGCAGCCAGTGCCGCTTCTGCTCCTCGGTGCCGAAGGCGTTGACGGACTTGGCGACCAGGCCGAGCGAGACGGAGACGATGCCGCGCACGGCGGAGTCGCCCCGGCCGAGTTCCTCCAGGACGAGGCAGTAGGCGAGGTGGTTGCCGCCGCTGCCGCCGTACTCCTCGGGGAGGGTCAGCCCGAGGAAGCCGAGCTTGCCCAGCCGGCCGATGATCGCGCGGTCCACCGACTCGGCGCGGTCCCAGGCGGCGGCGTGCGGGGCGATCTCGCGGTCCGTGAAGGAGGCCGCGAGCTCGCGGACGGCGGCCTGTTCCTCGGAGAGCTCCAGATCCATGGCGAGCGACCAATCCGGTTAAACTAGCGCTGCAAGTTTTACCGGGACTGTAGCCCCGGGCGGGGCCTCCTGGGAAGGGGGACCTGTCAGAATCGGGCCCGCCCCGCACCGAGCCCACCCGACCGGACGCACCCACCGGACCGGACACCCCTACCGGACCGGATGAACCCACCGGACCGGACACACCGGTCGGGCCGTACGAACCCACCCGACCGCACGCACCCACCGGAGGAGCCGCGCCGATGCCCCGCCCGCGCACCCCCCTGCTCAACCGCGAGCGCATCGTCGGCGCCGCGCTGCGGCTGGTCGACCAGGAGGGCCTGGCCGCGCTCTCCACCCGCCGCCTGGCCGGCGAGCTCTCGGTGAGCGGGCCGTCCCTCTACAACCACTTCGCCACCAAGGACGAACTGCTGGACGCGGTCGTGGACGGGGTGATCGGGGAAGTCGACCTGTCGATGTTCGGCACCGGCGCGCCCTGGCCGGAGGCGCTGCGGGCCTGGGCCCGCTCCTACCGGGCCGCGCTCGCCGCCCACCCCAACATCGTCCCGGTGCTGGCCCAGGGCCCCGGGCGCCGGCCGAACGCGCTGCGGCTGGCGGACGCCGTCTTCGGCTGCCTGGTCGAGGCGGGCTGGCCGCGCGGGCAGGCGACCAGGATCGGCGCGCTGATGCGCTACTTCGTCACCGGCTCCGCCCTGGCCTCCTTCGCGGCCGGCTTCCCGGAGGACGCCGGGCTGTACGACGCGGCCGACTACCCCCACCTCGGCGAGGCGCACCGGCTGGCCGAGCACCGGGCGGCCGTGGACGAGGGCGCCTTCGAGACGGGGCTGGAGGCGCTGCTCGACGGGTTGGAGCTGCGCTTCGAACGGCTGGGCTCCGCCGGTCACCAGGGCTCGCAGGCCGGTCAGCAGGGTTCGCCGACCGGTGGTCAACGGCCGGAGCAGACCGGTCACCAGGGCTCGCGGGCCACGAACGCCGGCCGCAGCTCGGGGTCCACCGGGTCGTAGTACCGGTGGTAGACGGGCGTCAGCCCGCCCGAGACCGGCGGCACGATCCAGCTCCAGTCGGCGGGCGTCGGCCGCCCGAGCCGCTTCTCCTGCGCGACGTGCTTGAGGAAGCGCTCCGACTCGGTGTGGTGGTCGGCGATCGTCACCCCGGCCTCCTGGAAGGAGTGCAGCACCGCGACGTTCAGCTCCACCAGCGCGCGGTCCCGCCAGAGGGTGCGCTCGTGGGAGGTGTCCAGGCCGAGCCGTTCGGCGACGGTGGCCAGCATCGCGTAGCGGTCGGCGTCGGCCAGATTGCGGGCGCCGATCTCGGTGCCCATGTACCAGCCGTTGAACGGCGCGGTCGGGTAGCGGACGCCGCCGATCTCCAGCGTCATGTCGCTGATCGCCGGCACCGCGTACCAGCGCAGGCCGAGCTCGGCGAACCACGGGTGCTCGGGGTGCGAGAGCCGGACCTCCAGGGTGGTGTCCTCCGGGAGTTCGTACCATTCGGGCCGCTCACCGGGCCGCTCCTGGACGAGCAGCGGCAGTACCTCGAAGGGCTCCTCGCCGCATTTCCAGCCGAGGTCGCGGGCCCGGGCGGCGAGCTGCGCACCGGCCGGGTCACCGGTCCAGCCGCCGTCCGGGCCGGGGTGCCCGGCGTAGCGGATCAGCTGCTGGTTGACGATCCGGGCGGCCGGACGGCCCGGCCGGTCGGGGGCGAACACCGAGACCACCGGGCGGATCCGCCCGCCGTTGGTGGCGGTGCGCAGGTGGTCGAAGCACTCGGCGGCGATGTCGTCGGCGGAGGAGAGGTGCCGCAGGTCGCGGACCACCAGGCTGCGCCAGTACAGCCGGCCGATGCAGCGGGCGGCGTTGCGCCAGGCGAGCCGGGCGCCGTGGGCGAGTTCGGCGGGGGTGTGCTCGTAGGTGCCGGTGCGGTCGATCTCGTCGAGCACGGCGCGGACCCGGGCGGCGGCGTCGCCGGCGGTGGGTTGCTCGCGGTGGAACTGCCGGACGAACTCGGCGGCCTGCCGGGGGTCGGTGAAGTGGTCGTCGTCGGCCGGTTCCGGGGCGGCGGCGGTGCCGGGGGGTTCCTCGGGCACCAGGTGGCCGTGGACGTGGCCGTGCGAGTAGGGGCAGGCGCCGACGGGTGCGGCGGTGACGCGGCGCGGGCCGCGGTCGGTTCGGTCACCGCGGTCGCCGCGAATGCTGCGGGTGCGTAGCCGGTCGAAGATCAAGGACATCCCTCCTGCCGGTAAGGAAACCGGAGGTGCCCGGCCCGCCGCAGAGAGTGAACGATTCGGCCCCCGCTCCCTGCGTCCAAGCGCTAGGGTGCGGGGGCCGATCGAAGGGGGACGGGCTCAGCCCATGTCCTCCAGCCGGATGCCCTTGGTCTCCTTCATGAACCTCGCCACGAAGAGGATCGACAGCGCCGCGAACAGCGCGTACGCCAGGTAGGTCGCGGAGAGGCTCCAGCGCGAGAGCGCCGGGAACGAGACGGTGATCGCCCAGTTGGCGATCCACTGCGCGGAGGCGGCCACCGAGAGCGCGGCGGCGCGGATCCGGTTGGGGAACATCTCGCCGAGCATCACCCAGACCACCACGCCCCAGGAGAGGGCGAAGAACAGCACGAAGGCGTTGGCGGCGATCAGCGCCACGGTGCCCTGGAGGTCGGGCAGGGTGACGTCGTCCCCGCTGCCGGTGGCGGAGGAGAACGCCCAGGCGCAGGCGCCCAGGGCGACGGCCATACCGGCCGAGGCGATCAGGGCGAGCGGCTTGCGGCCGATCCGGTCGACCAGCAGGATCGCGATCACGGTGCCGAGGATGTTGATGACCGAGCCGATGAAGCTGATCAGCAGCGAGTTGGACTGGTCGATGCCGACGGACTGCCAGAGGATCGACGAGTAGTAGAAGATCACGTTGATGCCGACGAGCTGCTGGAACACCGACAGGCCGATGCCGACCCAGACGATCGGCAGCAGGCCGAACCGGCCGCCGAGCAGGTCGCGGAAGCGCGGCCGGTGGTCGGAGTCGATCAGGCCGCGGATCTCGGCGATCCGGGCCTCGGTGTCGGAGTCCCGGCCCTCGATGTCGGCGAGCACGGCGCGGGCCTCGTCGAGGCGGTCGGCGGCGATCAGGAAGCGCGGCGACTCGGGGATGGTCGAGGCCAGCGCGAAGTAGACGGCGGCCGGTACGACACAGATCCCGAGCATCCACTGCCAGGCCTCCAGGCCGAGCAGGTGGCCGCGGGTGTCGCCCCCGGCGGCGTCCGCCAGCAGCCAGTTGACCAGCTGCGAGATCGCGATGCCGAGCACGATCGCGGCCTGCTGGAAGGAGGCGAGCCGGCCCCGGTACTTGGTCGGCGCCACCTCGGCGATGTAGGTCGGGGCGATGACCGAGGCGATGCCGATGGCCGCTCCGCCGAGGACCCGCCAGAAGGCGAGGTCCCAGGCGGAGAACGGCAGCATCGAGCCGATCGCGCTGACCGCGAAGAGCAGCGCCCCGGCCTTCATCACGGTGATCCGGCCGTAGCGGTCGGCGAACCGGCCGGCCAGGGCGGCGCCGACGGCCGAGCCCAGCAGCGCGGAGGAGACGATCAGGCCGGTCACGCCGTCGCCGACGCCGAACTTCTCCTGGATGCCGGAGACCGCGCCGTTGATCACGGAGCTGTCGTAGCCGAACAGGAAGCCGCCGAGGGCCGCGGCGGCGGTGATGAAGACGACGAAGCCGAGCCGGCCGGACGGTGCCGGCCCGGTCTCCGCCCCCGAGGGCCCCGAGGGCTCCACGGACTGCTGGGTGACGCTCACGATCTTGACTCCTGGTACTCAACGCTGAGCTTGGTAGCCGAGATCGTAACCCCTCAATGTTCAAGTGTTGTACGTGGGATGCCGCTCAAGTGCCTTCGCTGATTAGTAAGGTGAACAATCAAATGAGCGGTCGGGGCGAGTCCGCTCAGGCCGGGCGGGCCAGCGACAGGCCGAACCGCTCCTGGTCGTCCGTCCACCAGGCCGAGAGCCGCAGTCCGGCCGCGGCCAGCTCCTCGGCCACCCGCTCCCGGCGGAACTTCGCCGACACCTCGGTGCGCAGCTCCTCGCCCTTCGCGAAGTTCACCGGCAGGTCCAGCGCCGGGATCTTCACGGTCTGGTCGACGAGCGAGCGCAGCCGCATCTCGATCCACTCCCGCTCCGGGTCCCAGAGCGCCACGTGTGCGAAGGAGTCCGGCTCGAAGTCGGCGGACAGCTCGCGGTTCAGCACGTTGAGCACGTTCCGGTTGAACTCCGCGGTCACCCCGGCCGCGTCGTCGTAGGCGGCGACCAGCACCGCCGGGTCCTTGACCAGGTCGGTGCCGAGCAGCAGGAAGTCGCCGGGGTCGAGCGCGGCCCGCAGTCCGCGCAGGAAGGCGGCCCGCTCGGGCGGCAGCAGGTTGCCGAGGGTGCCGCCGAGGAAGGCGACCAGGCGGGGGCCGCCGGCCGGCGGCAGGTCGAGCCGGGCGGTGAAGTCGGCCAGCACGCCGTGCACCGCGAGGCCCGGGTACTCGTCGGCGAGGGCCTCCCCGGCCGAGGTCAGCGCGCTCTCGCTGACGTCCACCGGCACGTACGTCTCCAGCGTGCCCAGGTCGCGCAGCGCGTCCAGGAGCAGCCGGGTCTTCTCGGAGGAGCCCGAGCCGAGCTCGACCAGGGTGCGGGCCCGGGTGGCGGCGGCGATCTCGCCGGCCCGGGCGGTGAGGATGGCCCGCTCGGCCCGGGTCGGGTAGTACTCGGGCAGCCGGGTGATCTCCTCGAACAGCTCGCTGCCCCGAGCGTCGTAGAACCACTTGGGCGGCAGCGTCTTGGGCTCGGCGGTGAGGCCGGACTGGACGTCGTGCCGCAGCGCCGTGCTGAAGTGGTCGGCGGGCAGCAGTCGGGTGAGATCAAAGGTGCTCATGACAGGCGGATCCTCTGTTCAGGAAGTGAAGATATTGGCCAGGGGTGCGGCGATCGGAAGACCCAGGACGCCCAGGACGCCCTGGGTGCTCGCGGCGCTCAGAGCGGCTTGACGGTCACCCCGTCCGGTCCGGCCAGCAGCAGCGACCGGTCCGGCACGGTGGTCCAGCCGGGGTGGTCGTCGGAAGGCTCCGAGGCCACCACCACCCCGAGGCCCGGCACGGTCCGGTGGTGCAGGGTGTCGCCCCAGGCAGTGGCGGCGATCTCCCGGCCGTCGGTGAGCAGCAGGTTCATCCGGCCGGTGGTGTGCGCGGCCGCGTCCATGACGGTGCCGGCCAGCGCGTCGCCGAGTCCGGCCCCCGCGCGCAGCCGGTGCAGGGCGAGCGCCCACAGCAGGGCCGAGTCGGTGCGGGCCACCAGGCCGAGCAGTTCGGCGGGCGGCAGCAGTGCGGCCAGCTCACCGGTCCGCTCCGGCCAGCCGGCCAGTGCCCCGTTGTGGCTGAACAGCCAGCGCCCGGCGGCGAACGGCGCGGCCGCCTCCTCGCCGGCCGCGCAGCCCTCGGTGGCCGAGCGGACCGCCGCCAGCAGCGCCCGGGTGCGCAGGACCCGGGCCAGGTCGCCGAACGAGGCGTCCGCCCAGATCGGCCCGGCCCGCCGGTAGCGGGCGGGCACCTCGTCGCCGTCCGCGTACCAGCCGAGGCCGAAGCCGTCCACGTTGACGGTGCCGTACTGCTGGAGGCGCGGGGCCCAGGACTGCCGGTGGAGGCCGAACGGCGGCTCCACCAGCAGCGCCCGGGGCGACACCGGCTCACCGAGGTAGGCGAGATGGCGGCACATCAGCCGGCCTCCCGGGCGGGGGCGGGGCCGTCGGCGGTGTCCGTGACGTCGGCGGCGGTGCGGAACCCGGCGAAGATCTGCCGCCGGATCGGATAGTCCCAGTTGCGGAAGGTGCCCCGGCAGGCGACCGGCGCCACCGCGAAGCAGCCGCCGCGCAGCACCTTGTACTCGGGCCCGAAGAACACCTCCGAGTACTCCCGGTACGGCCAGGCCCGGAAACCCGGGTACGGCCGGAAGTCACTGGCCGTCCACTCCCACACATCGCCCATCAACTGCCGCGCCCCGTACGGGGACTGGCCCTCCGGGTAGCTGCCGGCCGGGGCCGGGCGCAGGTGCCGCTGGCCCAGGTTGGCGTGCTCGGTGCCGGGGGCGCCGTCGCCCCACGGGAAGCGGCGCGAGCGGCCGGAGGCCGGGTCGTGCCGGGCGGCCTTCTCCCACTCCGCCTCGGTCGGCAGCCGGCGTCCGGCCCACCGGGCGTAGGCGTCCGCCTCGTACCAGCTGACGTGCAGCACCGGCTCGTCGAGCGGGACGGGCTCCAGCACGCCGAACCGGCGGCGCAGCCACTGGCCGTCCTCGCGGCGCCAGAACAGCGGCGCGGTCAGGTCGGCGCTCCGCCGGTGCGCCCAGCCCTCGGGGGTCCACCAGTGCGGCTCGTCGTAGCCGCCGTCCTCGACGAACCGCAGGTAGGCGCCGTTGGTGACCGGGGTGGTGTCCAGCCGGTAGGCGGGCAGGTCGACCCGGTGGGCCGGGCGTTCGTTGTCCAGTGCCCAGGGCTCGGTGTCGGTGCCCATGGTGAACGGGCCGGCCGGGACGAGCACCTCGGCGGGCAGCGTGGCGGCGTCGGCGGGGGCGGGCGGAGGCGCCGGGGCGGCCAGCGCGGGTTCGCCCCGGCGGAGCTGATGGGTGATCAGCATCGTTTCGTCGTGCTGCTGTTCGTGCTGGGCGATCATGCCGAAGGCGAACCCGGCGTCGAGCAGCGGCGCCCCCTCCAGCGGGCTGGCGGCGAGCAGGTCGAGCACTCGGCCGCGCACCTCGCCGGCGTAGGCGCGGGCCTCCCCGGGCGGCAGCAGCGGCAGGGTGGGGCGCTCGGCGCGGGGGTGCTCGAAGGCGTCGTAGAGCGGGTCGATCTCCGGGTGCATCGGGTCGCGGCCGCCGATGTTGCGCAGCAGCCAGAGCTCCTCCTGGTTGCCGATGTGGGCGAGGTCCCAGACCAGCGGCGACATCAGCGGGGAGTGCTGGGCGGTGAGGTCGTGGTCCTCGACGCAGTCGGTGAGCGCGGCGGTGCGGGCGCGGGCGGCCAGCAGCTCGGCGGCGATGGTCTCCCGCAGGGCCTCGGGGGACAGTGCCTCGGGCGATTGCACCTCCGACGGGAGGGGCGACGGCGGGCGGGTCTCCCGGGCGCTGCGGTCGGCGCGGGCGTCGTCGATCATGGTGCGGCCTCCTCCGGGGGAGTGTGTCGGGTGCCGGAGCGCAGGGCGTCCAGCTGGTCGTCGGCCGGGCAGCGGCCGCGCGCGGGGTAGCGCTCGGCGAACGCGGCGACGGTGGCGCGCAGCCGCTCGGCGCCGGGCAGGCGGCCCAGCGCGGCGTCGGCGGCGGCGAAGCAGGCGAGGGTGGCGCGGCGCAGCTCGGGGTCGGCGGTCGCCAGGGCGGCGGCTCGGCGCCAGACGTCGCTGCGCGGCGCGCGCGGACCGGCGGTGCCCGGCGGCGGCTCCAGCGGCTCCAGGGCGGCGAGCGCGGTGTCCGCGGCGACCGGGTCGTCCAGCAGCGCGGTGACCAGGGCGGCGGGGACGATCCAGCCGTCCCCGGGCTGGGCGTCGATCATCCGCAGCTCCAGGTGGCCGCGCGGGCGGACCGGCGGGAACAGCGTGGTGCGGTGGTAGTCGAGGTCGGCCAGGGTGGGCGGCCGCTCGCCGCCGCCGCGCAGCCAGTCGAGGAAGGTCAGTCCGGTGGGCGCGGTCCACGGCAGGCCGTCGCGGCGGCGCACGCAGAGCACCTGGGCGTCCAGCACGTACCGGGTCCAGGCCTCGCGCGGGTCGCCGTGGTCGGGCGCGGGGGCCAGGGTGCGGGAGGGGTCCATCCGGGACCAGACGGTCTGCCGGGTGGACCGGTGCCCGGTGGGGCGGCCGTCCAGCACCGGGGAGTTGGCGAAGGCGGCGACGAGCACCGGGCCGAGCCGGTGGGCGAGGTGCCAGCGGCGGTCCAGCGCCTGCGGGCCGCTCTCCGCCCCGGCGTCCAGGCAGACCTGGAGCGAGGCGGTGCCGGTCATCATGATCCGGCCCCAGGGTCCGGCCGAGTCGAAGTGGTGCTCCATCGCGAGGTAGCGCGGGTGGTTCAGCACCATCCGGCGGGGGCGGGCCAGCGGGTCGGTGCCGGTGCCGGTGAGGCGCAGGCCCTGGGCGGCGAAGGCGCTCCGCAGGGCGGCGAGGTCACGCCGGGTGTCGGCGACGCAGCCGGTGAGGCTGTCGGCGGGCGGGGAGCTGAGCTCGACCTGTCCGCCGGGTTCGAGGGTGAGGCGGGCACCGGAGGGGAGCGAGGTCCCGTCGGGGCCGCCGAGCGGCAGTGCGTCCAGTGCGGCGTGCAGTCGTTCCGGAGGGACGGGTTCGTCGGGACATCGGTCGTCGTGGACGAACCACTCCAGCTCGACGCCGACCAGCCGGGGCGGGCCGATCTTGAAACAGACGCCGGTCATGTGGTTGCGCGCGGCGGATTCGGTGAGCGGGGTCACCGAATCGGCGGGAGGTCCCGCGTACTGCCGGTCGGTCTGATACTGCCGGTCGGTCGGACCGGTCGGTCGAACGGGTATCACCGGACTCACCATCCTTGGGGCACGGGTGCGGCCCGGACTACCCTGCCCAGTCTGCTACGGACCATGCGGGAGTGCCGCGCAAACATCTGGTGAAGGAGTGTCCGCGCAGGTCAGAGCCGGTGCGAACGGGTGAATCGGGCCTTTTCGACGCCTTCAGCGAGCCCCGAGGTGGGCCGCCAGGCCGCGCCGCCCGCGCCGCATCATCACCGCGTGGTTGGCCCGGAACAGCGGCCGGGCGGGCAGTGCCAGCAGGCGCAGCAGCGGCTTGGCCGGGCGGGTGTCCTCCTCGAACAGGACCAGGCTGCCGCCGGCGCCGTCCGCCGCGACGGTCCAGCGGGACCAGCCGGTGAGGTCGCCGTCCATGGCCGCTTCCAGGACCCCGGCGGCGCGGTCCTGGCGCACGGCGGTCAGCCCGATCACCAGCCGGTAGGGGAGCAGGGCCCGGACCAGCACCTCGCCCCGGTCCGGCCCGGTCTCCCGGACCGAGAGGATCTCCGGCCACCAGCGCGGATAGCCGGGGACGTCGGCGAGTGCCGCGAAGACCGCCGACGGCGGGGCGGCCAGCCGCCACACGCCGCGGAACCGGTAGTGGTTGAGGTCCACGGGGGCACTGTAGTCCGCGCCGGACCCGCTCCGGCAGGGCGCCGGGCCCTCCGGCCACCGGGGCCGCTACCCTCCGGGCTCGGCCAGGGCGAAGGCGGTGTTCACCAGTGCCACATGACTGAACGCCTGCGGGGTGTTGCCGAGTTGGCGCCGGGCGTGCGGGTCCCACTGCTCCGAGAGCAGGCCCAGGTCGTTGGCCAGGCCGACCACCCGGGCGAACAGCTCGCGCGCCTCGTCCCGCCGCCCGGTCGCGGCGAGCGCGTCGGCGAGCCAGAACGAGCAGGCGAGGAACGCGCCCTCGCCGCCGGGCAGTCCGTCGGTGCCGGCTGCCGGACGGTAGCGGCGGACCAGCCCGCCGTGGTCGAGGCCGTCCCGCACGGCGTCGACGGTGCGCACCACCCGCGGGTCGTCGGGCGGCAGGAAGCCGCTCTTGACCACGAACAGCGTGGCCGCGTCCAGCCCGTGCCCGCCGTAGTGCTGGACGAACACGCCCCGGCGCCGGTCGTAGCCGTGGGCGCAGACGTCGGCGTGCACGGCGTCCCGCATGGCCCGCCAGCGGTCGAGCGGCGCGGGCAGCCCGGTGGCCTCGGCGAGCCGCACCGCCCGGTCGGCGGCGACCCAGCACATCACCTTGGAGTGGACGAAGTGCCGCCGCGCGCCGCGCACCTCCCACAGGCCCTCGTCCGGTTCGCGCCAGTGCTGTTCGAGGTGGTCCATCAGTGCGCGCAGCAGGGTCCAGACGTGCCGTTCCATCGGGATGCCGGCCAGCAGCGCCAGGTGCAGGGTGTCGACGACCTCGCCGTGCACGTCGAGTTGGAGCTGTCCGGCGGCGGCGTTGCCGAACCGGACCGGGCGTGAGCCGAGGTAGCCGGGCAGCCAGTCGGCGACGGTCTCGGTGACGACGCGCTCGCCGGCCACCCCGTAGAGGGCCTGGAGGTCGCGGGGGTCGCCGGCGATGGCGCGCAGCAGCCACTGGCGCCAGGCGGCGGCCTCCTCGCGGAAGCCGCCGCGCAGCAGCGCGGAGAGCGTCATCGAGGAGTCGCGCAGCCAGCAGAACCGGTAGTCCCAGTTGCGCNCCCAGTTGCGCGGGCCGCCGATGCGTTCGGGCAGTGAGGCGGTGGGGGCGGCGACGATGCCGCCGGTGGGCGCGTAGGCGAGCGCCTTGAGGGTGATCAGCGAGCGGAGCACGGCGTCCCGCCACTCGCCCTCGTAGCGGCAGCCGGCCGCCCAGCGCCGCCAGGTGTCGAGGGTCGTGAGCAGTTCGGTGTCCGGGTCGGTGCCGGGGGCGGCGCGCAGGTGGGAGGGCTGCCAGGTGAGGACGAAGGGGACGCGGAGGCCAGGGGTGACGGTGACCTCGGAGACGGTGGTGCCGTCGGCGCCGTAGGTGTGCACCCCGGGCGGGACGCGCAGCCAGGCGGAGTCGGGTCCGGCGACGGCGACCCGGTGGTGCCCGGTGCGGCGCACCCAGGGGTCGATCCGCCCGTAGTTGAACCGCAGCCGCAGCTCGCCGCGGACCGGGACGGCGCCCTCCAGCCCCTCGACGATCCGGACCAGCCGCGGCGGGCGCCGTCCTTCCGTGCCGCGCTGCGGCATGAAGTCGGTGATCCGGACCCGGCCGTCGGGGGTGTGCCACTCGGTGTCGAGGACGAGGCTGTCCGGCCGGTAGCGGCGGGTGGTGCACGCGTCGGCGCCGGCCGGGGCGAGCCGCCAGGCGCCGTGCCGCTGGTCGCCGAGCAGGGCGGCGAAGCAGGTGGGGGAGTCGAACCGGGGCAGGCAGAGCCAGTCGACGGCGCCGTCCCGGCCGACCAGGGCAGCGGTCTGCAGGTCGCCGATCAGGGCGTAGTCCTCGATGCGTCCGGCCATCGGGTCCATTCTCGGCGCTGCGGGCGGCGCCCGCAGATCCGTCCGCGGGTCCGCCCGCGGGTCCGCCCGCAGGTCCGTCCGAGCTCGTGAAAAGGACCATGCCACTCCGCTTGCACGCGTTCGACGTGCAAGGGAGGATCTTGTGTGCTTGTAGTCTCATCAGTCTCAGCCGCCACGGCAGGTGACTGATTCATCGGAACCGGAACGAAGGAGTCCCGAGGATGCGGCGACCGAACTGGGTACCGGAGGGCACGGACCTGGACAAACCGAACGCCGCCCGGGTCTACGACTACTACCTCGGAGGCTCGCACAACTTCGAGGTGGACCGGGAGATGGCCCGCAAGGCGATCGCCCTCTGGCCGGAGCTGCCGCAGATCATGCGCTCCAACCGGGCCTTCCTCCGCCGCGCCGTGCAGTTCACCGCCGAACGCGGCATCAGCCGCTTCCTGGACATCGGCTCCGGCATCCCTACCTTCGGCGCCGTCCACGAGATCGCCCGCGCCATCCGGCCGGAGTCGCAGGTCGTCTACATCGACCGCGACCCGGTCGCCGTCGCCCACAGCCGGCTGCTGCTGGAGGACGACCCGGGCAGCCTCGTCGTCCAGGCCGACGTCCGGGACGTCGACGACCTGATGTCCCGCCCCGAGGTGACCGCCCTGCTCGCGGCCGGCGAGCCGGTGGCCGTCCTGCTGGTCGCCGTCATGCACTTCGTCCAGGACGCGGACGACCCGTGGAAGCTGATCGCGGTCATCCGCGACGCCCTCCCGCCGGGCAGCGCCCTGGTGCTCTCGCACGCCTCCCTGGAGGGCCGCCCCGACCAGGCCGAGGACCACCAGCGGCTCTACCGGATGACGCCCACGCCGCTGACGATGCGCACCGTCGAGCAGATCACCGGGATGTTCGCCGGCTTCGACATCGTCGAGCCCGGCGTCGTCTACCTGCCGCAGTGGCGCCCGGACCAGCCCGAGGCCGTCGGCGAGCATCCGGAGCGGATGACCGGGGTGGCCGGTGTGGGGTTCCGCCCGTGATCGGAGCACCGGAACCGAGCAGCGGCGCCGAACGGTTCCACGAGGACTGGGCGCGGCTGCTCTCCGGTGACCACGGCACGGCGGTCCACCCCGGCCTGCTCGACCGGCTGGTGTCCAGGACCGCCGGGCTGCTCCGCCGCGCCCGGCTGGAGGACCCGTTCGAGCCGCACCTGGCCGCCGAGGCCGGTGCGCAGCTCGTCGAGGCCCAGTTCACCGACCCGATCGTGCTGGCCCGCGCGGTGGAGCTGCTCCAGCGGCAGCCGTCCGCGGACGGCCGGGGGCCGGCGCTGTGCGGCGCGTTCGCGGCCGGCTGGGCGGCCGCCCTGCGCGAGCGCACCCTGCGCGAGCAGGAGGCCATCCGCACCGCCGCCGACATCGCCCGCAAGGAGGCCGAGAAGGCACTGCGGGCGTCCGAGGCGCGCTTCCGGGCGCTGTTCGAGAGCGCCGCGATCGGCATCGGCATCGGCGACACCGACGGCAACATCCTGGCCGTCAACAAGGCCCTCCAGGAGCTGTTCGGGGCCGGGCCCGAGGACATGATCGGCCGCCGGGTCGGCGACCTCGTCCACCCCGAGGACGCCGACGGCGTCTGGGACGTCTACGAGGAACTGGTCAGCGGCAAGCGCGAGTACTTCCAGTTCGACAAGCCGTACTACCGGCAGGACGGCGAGGTGGTCTGGACCCACCTGACGGTCTCGCTGATCCGCGACGACGACGGCACCCCGCAGTACCAGGTCGCGATGCTGGAGGACGTCACCGACCGCTACCGGCTCCAGGAGCGGCTGCGCCACCAGGCCACCCACGACCCGCTCACCGGGCTGCCCAACCGGGCCGCGTTCTTCGAACGGCTGGAGAAGCTCTTCGAGGACCCGGACCCGGGCGCCCGGTTCGGGCTCTGCTACGTCGACCTCGACGGCTTCAAGGTGGTCAACGACAGCCTCGGCCACGACACCGGCGACCAGCTGCTGTCCGCCGTCGCGGCCCGGCTGAAGGCCGCGCTCAGCCCGCTCGGCCACCTGGTGGCCCGGCTCGGCGGCGACGAGTTCGTCGTCCTGCTGGAGAACAGCCGCGGCGAGCAGGAGGCCGTCGCCGCCGCGAAGACGGTGCTCAAGGCGCTGGCCGGGCCGGTGCTGATCGGCGACCACAAGCTCGCCGTCGGCGCCAGCGTCGGCGTGCTGGAGCGCCGGGTCTCCACCACCACCCCCGGCGCCGCCGTCCGGGCCGCCGACCTGACGCTCTACCGGGCCAAGGAGGCCGGCCGGGGCCGCTGGACGCTGTTCGACCCCAAGGAGAACGCCCGCGCCGTCTCCCGCTACGCGGTGTCGGTGCGGATGCCCGCCGCGCTGGACCGGGGCGAGTTCTTCATCGACTACCAGCCGCTGTACGCGCTGGCCGACGGCCGACTCGCCGCCGTCGAGGCGCTGGTGCGCTGGCGCCACCCGCAGCTCGGGGTGCTCGGCCCGGACGAGTTCGTGACCACCGCCGAGGAGACCGGGCTGATCATGCCGCTCGGCCGCTGGGTGCTGGAGCAGGCCTGCGGTCAGGCCGCCGACTGGATCCGGCGGTTCGGTGACGCCGCGCCGCAGCTCAACGTCAATCTGGCGGTCCGCCAGGCCCGCAGTGCCGCCCTGGTCGGCGACCTCAACCGGATCCTCGACAGCACCGGTCTGGACCCGGCCCGGCTCCAGCTGGAGATCACCGAGTCCACCGTGGTCGGTCCGGAGGACGAGGCGCTGCGCACCCTGCACGGCCTGGTCGAGCAGGGCGTCTCGCTCGCCGTCGACGACTTCGGCACCGGCTGGTCCAATCTCGCCTACCTGCGCGACCTGCCGGTCTCGGGGCTGAAGATCGCCGGGTCCTTCGTCGGTGACCTGCACGACCCGGCCAAGGACGAGGAGACCGGCTGGCGGATCGTCAGCGGACTGGTGTCGATGGCGCACGCCCTCGGGCTGACCGTCACCGCCGAGGGCGTGGAGACCCGCCGGGACGCCGAGCGACTGCGCGTCATCGGCTGTGACTGGGCCCAGGGCTGGCACTTCGGGCGGCCGGTGCGGCCGGCCGAGATCGCCCGACGGATCGCCGAGGAGCCGCAGGGCCGCCCGGTCGCGGTCCGGGGGCGAGCGGTGACGCACGGAGAATAGTACAAAAAACGGACAAATCACCCTTGACGTGGTGAGGCGACCGAGCGCACGATGAGGTCCTGGCAGTACCCGCACCGCTGGTGCGGGATCCCCGCCAGTACGACGGACCGGCGCTTTCCCGGCGTCCGGGACCAGCGGTGCACACCCCCTTCGGCCGCCCGGTTCCCGGCGGTAGCCCGACGTCCCACGGTCCGTCGACCAGCCCCCTCGGGGCTTTCTCCCGGGGTCCGAGCCCTGCGCATCCGTCCCGCACCGGGCCCGCCCCGTCACACCGGGCCGCGCCGCGCCTCCGCGCCGGGCGCGCCCGTCACAGCCAGGGGCCGCGCCGTTCCCGCCGTCCATCGGTCCGTCCGGCGCCCCGCCCACCACCTCTTCGCCGAGAGGCCGGCTTTCGATGAGCACCACCGCGCCCCCGAGCGCCCGACCCGACAGCCACGACGGCCACGACAGCCGTGACAGTCACGACAGCCACGACGGCCGTGACAGCCACGACAGCCACGACGGTCACCCGCTGCGCCGGGCCACCGACCGCGACACCGAGCACGACCCCGCCCGCCCCCGGCCGATGCGCCGGGCCGGGGACGTCGTCGTCACCTGTCGGACCGTCAGCCTGGTCGTCCCCGCCCGCAACGAGGCCCGCAACATCCCCTGGGTCTTCGAGCAGATCCCGCGCTGCGTCGACGAGGTCATCCTGGTGGACGGCTCCTCCAGCGACGCGACCGTCCCGATGGCCCGGCACTGCCTGCCCACCGTGCGCAGCGTCGCCCAGCGGGGCCCCGGCAAGGGCAACGCCCTGCGGACCGGCTTCGCCGCCGCCACCGGCGAGTACATCGTCATGATCGACGCCGACGGCTCCATGTGGCCCGGCGAGATCCCGCACTTCCTGCACTTCCTCGACCACGGCTACGACTTCGTCAAAGGATCGCGCTGCATCGGCGGCGGCGGCTCGCTGGACCTCACCAGGGTCCGCTCGCTGGGCAACCGTGCCCTGCTCACCGTCGCCAACCGCCTGTACGGCGCGCGCCTCACCGACCTGTGCTACGGCTACTGCGCCTTCCGCCGCTCCTTTCTGGACGCGCTCGACCTGCGGTCCACCGGCTTCGAGATCGAGGCCGAGATGATCGCGCACGCGCTGCGCTCCGGACTGCGGATCGCCGAGGTGCCGAGCCTGGAACTCCCCCGCCGCAGCGGTCGCTCCCACCTCCATGCCGTCGCCGACGGCCGCCGGGTGCTGAGGACCCTGATCACCGAGCGTCCCGGCGCCCGGCCCTCGGCGACCGCCCCTGCGGAGGAGCCACGATGAAGGGCTCCGACCGGCGCACCGATGCAGCCTGCCCGCGTCCTGCCGCCCGCGACTCGCTCTACACCCCCGTCCGGGTCGTCGACCTGGACCTGGACGAGCCGAGCGGGCTGCGCTCGCCCGGCGGGTCCGGGGCCGACGACCCGGACGGCCGCGTGTTGGCGTTGGTCCGGCTGCACGGGCACCCGCTCGGCCTGGTCACGGCCACCGGAACAGCCGGCGGCACCGCCGCGCTGCGCCGGGCGCTGGTCGACGCCGCCCACCGGGAACTCCCCGTTCCCGCCCTGTCCACCGCGACACCCGCGGCGCGCCCGAGTCGGGTCGCGCGCGCCCGGGTGCCCGCGGGCCCGGTCACGGTCAGCGTGATCGTCTGCACCCGGGACCGGGAGTCGCTGCTGCCGGGCTGCCTGGACGCCGTCCTGGCCACCCGACGCCCCGGCGTCGAGGTGATCGTGGTGGACAACGCCCCGACCACCGACGCCACCGAGGAACTCGTCCGCTCGCGCTACGGGGACCGGGTCCACTACGTGCGGGAGCCCCTGCCGGGGCTGTCCCGGGCGCGCAACCGCGGTCTGTCGATCGCCGGCGGCGAGATCTGCGCCTTCACCGACGACGACGCCATCGCCGACGCCGGCTGGGTGGACGCCCTGGCGGACACCTTCGCCTCCGACGACCGGATCGGCTGCGTCACCGGCCTGGTGCTGCCCGCCGAACTCGACACCGAGGCGCAGTTCGTCGTGGAGCAGTACAGCGGGCCCAACCGGGGCTTCGCCACCCGCAGCTGGTCGCTGCGCGACGGCCTGGCGGACCCGCTGGACCGCTTCTCCACCGGCCGGTTCGGGATGGGCGCCAACATGGCGTTCCGCACCGACGTGCTGCGAGCGATCGGCGGCTTCGACCCGGCGACCGGGACCGGCACCCCCTCCCGCGGCGGCGAGGACCTGCTCGCCTTCCTCCAGGTGCTGACCGCCGGGCACACCGTCAGCTACCAGCCGGACGCGCTGGTCTGGCACCGCCACCGGCGGACCATGGCGGAACTCGCCCACCAGGTCGACGGCTTCGGCGTCGGCTTCACCGCCTATCTGACGGCCGCGGTCGTCCACCGGCCGCGCCTGCTCGCCGGGATCCTCCGGCTGCTGCCCTACGGCCTCTGGCGCTGGCACCGCACCCACCGGCCCGCGGCGCGGCCCCGCTACGGGGTGGCCGACGAGGTGCTGCGGGAGCTGCGGCGGACGGAGCGCCGCGGCCTGCTCCGCGGACCGTTCTGCTACCTGCGCACCGTCCGGCAGCAACGCCGCACCAGGACCGGAGGCCGATCCTCATGACCACCCCGACCGCCCCGACGGCCCCCGCCTCCTCCGCCGGCCCCGCGTCCGCGCGGACCGTCCTGCCGTCCGTGCCCGTCGCGATCGCCGAACTCGACCTGGAGCACCCCGACGTGCTGCGCCGCCCCGGCCGCGGCGGGGTGTTCACCCCGGACGGCCGGGTGCTGGCCCTGGTCCGCGACCACGGCCGCCCGCTCGGCCTGGTCACCGGGGAGCCGGCCGCCGACGGCGCGCCCGGTGCGGCGTACCGCGCGCTGGTCGACGCGGTCACCCGTGACCTCGACCCGGAGGACCGCCCCGGCCCGCCGGCCCGCAATCCGGCCGACGGCCCGCCGCTGACGGTCGTCGTCTGCACCCACGACCGGGCCGACCTGCTGCCGCGCTCCCTGGACGCCGTCCTGGCCGGCAGCTACCGGCACACCGAGGTGGTCGTGGTCGACAACGCCCCCTCCGACCGGGCCACCGAGACGCTCTGCCGACGGCGCTACCCCGACCGGGTCCGCTACCTGTACGAGCCGGTGCCCGGCCTGGCCCGGGCCCGCAACCGCGGCCTCGCGGTCGCCCGCGGCGAGATCTGCGCCTTCGCCGACGACGACCTGCTGATAGACCCGGACTGGGCCGCCGCGCTGGTCGACGGCTTCCGCACCGACCCGCGGGCGGGCTGCGTCACCGGCCTGGTGCTGCCCGCCGAACTCGACACCCGCGCCCAGCTCGCGCTGGAACGGTACTGCGGCTACGCCAAGGGCTTCACCGCCCGCAGCTGGTCGCTGCTCGACCCGTCCGAGGACCCGCTCTTCCCCTTCGCCACCGGGCGGCTGGGCACCGGCGCCAACATGGCGTTCCGCACCGACCTGCTGCGGGCGATCGGCGGCTTCGACCCGGCGACCAGCACCGGCACCCCCGCCCGCGGCGGCGAGGACCTGCTCGCCTTCCTCCAGGTCCTGATCGCCGGCCGTACCGTCGTCTACCGGCCGGACGCGCTGGTCTGGCACCCGCACCGCCGGTCGATGGAGGCGCTGAGCACCCAGGTCTTCGGCTTCGGCGTCGGCTTCGGCGCCTACCTGACCGCCGCGGTCCGCCACCAGCCGGAACTGCTGGCCGCCCTGCTCGCCCGGGTGCCGCGCGGCGTCCGGCAGACCCTGCGTCGGGGCACTCCCGCCGGTGGCCGTCGCGACCCGCTGATGGCGCACCTCGGGCGGCTCGAACTGCTCGGCCTGCTCTACGGGCCGCTCTGCTACCTGCGCAGTGTCCGGCGGCAGCGCCGGGCCGACACCGCGCCGAGGCCGTGATGGCCTCCCTCGTCGAGCACCCCCGCCCCCGGCCGCGCCGCCGCCGGCCGATGGCCGGGACCTGCCCGTGCCCGGTCGCCATGCCCTGCGACTGCAGCTTCCGCGCCCTGCTGCGGGCCCGGATCCGCGCCGTCCGCGCGGCCCTCCCCGGCGGCGCCCTCCCGGCCCGCGCCCGCGCCGCGCTCCGCCCGGCGGACGGACGGCCGCGCTCCGACGCGCTGATGCGCAACGGGCACGTCCTGGCCGCGAGTTCGATCGTCGCGGCCGGGCTCGGCGGGTTCTTCTGGCTGCTCGCCACCCGCTACTACGCGGTCGAGACGGTCGGCCGCAGCTACGCCGCACTGTCGGCCGCGATGTTCCTGTCCACCCTCGGCAGCCTCAACCTGGGGGACGCCCTGGTCCGCTTCGTACCCGCCGCCGGGCGGCACACCAGGAGCCTGGTGCTGCGGTGCTACGTGATCAGCATCGGCTTCAGCGCCGCGGTCGCGGTCGGATTCCTGCTCCTCGTCCCGGTGATCGCCCCCGACCTGGTCTTCCTGCGCGGCCCGGTGCTCGCCGTCGCGTTCGTCGCCGCCACCGCCGGCTACTCGGTCTTCGTGCTCCAGGACGGCGCGCTCACCGGCACCCGCCGGACCGGCTGGGTGCTCGGCGAGAACGCCGTCTTCGCCGTCACCAAGGCCGTACTGCTCGCCGCCTGCGCCGTGCTGGCCGTCAGCAGCGGCATCATGCTCGCCTGGGCGGCCGCGATGCTGATCTCGATCGGGCTGGCCAACATCGTCCTGTTCCGCCGGGCGGTGCCCGCCCACCAGGCGGCCGGGCCCGCCGACGCCGAACCCCCGCAGCGGGTGCTGCGCTGGGCCGGCGCGGACTACCTCGGGAACCTCTTCAGCTTCGCGGCCTACAGCGTCGTTCCGCTGATGGTGCTGGCGCAGCTCGGACCGGAGGGCAGCGCCTACTACTCGCTGGCGTTCGTCATCGCCGAGACCCTGTTCGTCGCGACGTTCAGCATGGGCCACTCGCTGGTGGTCGAGGGCGCCCGCGACCCGCGGCGGCTCGCCGAGTACGCCCGGCGGATGCTGCGCCACACCGGGCTGCTGCTGGCCGGGGCCGTCCTGGTCATCCTGGTCGGCGCCCGCTGGATCCTCGGCGTCTTCGGCCCCGGCTACGCCGAGCACGGGACGACGGTGCTGCGCCTGATGGCGCTGTGCGCGCTGCCGGTCGCGGTGATCAATGTGGTCATCCAGATGGCCCGGGTCCGCCGGGCGCTCCCCTGGATGATCGGGGTCAGGGTCGCCTCCAGCGCGATGGTCATCACGCTGGTCGCCTTCCTGCTGCCCCGCTACGGACTGACCGGCGTCGGCCTCGCCTGGCTGATCGCCGAGTACGTGCTGGCGGCGGGCCTGCTGCTGGTGCTGCGCGGCTGGCTGCGCACGACGGACCGGCCGGACACGAACCGGCCGGACACGGAACTGACGGACACGGAACTGACGGACGGAGGCGAACCGGCATGACCCCGGACCGGATCCGCCCGCGGCAGGGGACCCGCGCCCCCGAAAGCCCCGCACCGGACCTCACCGTGGTGATCTGCGCCTACACCGTCGAGCGCTGGGACGATCTCAGCGCCGCCGTCGCCTCGGTCCACGCCCAGCGCCGCCCGCCCGAGGAACTGCTGCTGGTCGTCGACCACTGCCCCGAACTCCTCCGCCTCGCCCAGGAGCACCTGACCGGCCTGCGGATCCTCGCCAACCGGCAGCGGCGCGGCCTGTCCGGCGCCCGCAACACCGCCCTGGCCGAGGCCCGGGGCACCCTGGTCGCCTTCCTCGACGACGACGCCGCCGCCGACCCCGACTGGACCGAGCACCTGCTCGCGGGCTACCGGGACCCGGACGTGCTCGGCGTCGGCGGCCTCGTCCGGCCGTGGTGGCGGACCGGCCGCCCCGACTGGTTCCCGCCCGAGTTCGACTGGGTGGTCGGCTGCTCCTACCGGGGCCTGCCGGTCCGGTCGGCCCCGGTCCGCAACCTGATCGGCGCCAATATGTCCTTCCGGCGGGCCGAGGTGCTGGCCGCCGGCGGCTTCCGGACCGACCTCGGCCGGGTCGGGCGCCGCCCGCTCGGCTGCGAGGAGACCGATCTCTGCATCCGTCTGGCCGCCCAGCACCCCGGCGCCGTCCTGCGCTACGAGCCGGCCGCGGCCGTCCGCCACCGGGTGCCGGCGGCCCGCACCACCTTCCGCTACTTCGCCGCCCGCTGCTGGGCGGAGGGGTGCTCCAAGGCGGCCGTCGTCCGGTACGACGGCGCCGCCGCCGGCCTGGCCAGCGAGCGGGCCTACCTGCGGCACACCGTGCCCGCCGCGCTGCTGCGCAGCCTTGCCCGGCGCCGGCCCGCCACGGCGGGCGCGCTCTGCGCGGGCGTCGCCCTCACCGCCACCGGCTACCTCACCGGGGCGGTCCGCGGCCGGGTCGCCCGGATCGCGGCCCGCGCCTCCGCCAAGGGCACCGCTCCCGGCTGCGGCGGTGCGCGCCCCGACCTCCGCGGGGGCACCCCGTGAACGCCGTCCCGGTCTTCCTCTACCACGCGGTGTCCGAGGACCCGCCGTCCTGGCTCGCCCCGTACACCGTCACCCCCGCCGCGTTCCGCGCCCAGCTGGCCCGCATCCGGGACAGCGGCCTGCGGGTGGTGCCGCTGCGCCGACTGGTCACCGCCCTGCGCGGCGGACCGCCGTTGCCGCCCGGCGTGGCCGTCCTGACCTTCGACGACGGCTACGCGGACTTCTACTGGACGGTCGCCCCGATCCTCTCCGACCTGGGCCTGCCCGCCACCCTGTACGTCACCACCGGCGCCCTCCACCCGCCCGGGGGTCGGGGCAGCGGCAGCCTGCTCCCGGCGGCGCCGATGCTGAACTGGCGCCAGCTCGGCAACCTCGACGCCCTCGGCGTCGAGATCGGGGCCCACTCCCGGACCCATGTCCCGATGGACACCGTCCACGGCCGCCGGCTCACCGAGGAGGTCGTCGGCTGCAAGCGCCAGCTGGAGGACGTCCTCGGCCACGAGGTCGCCTCCTTCGCCTACCCGCACGGCTACTCGGGGGCGGAGGTCCGCCGCAAGGTCGCCCAGGCCGGCTACACCTCCGCCACCGCGGTCGGGAACCTCTTCAGCTCCCCGGCCGACGACCCGCTGCGGATCGCCCGGCTGATGGTGCGGGCCGACACCCCGCCGCGGGTGTTCGACGACTGGACCAGGCTCCGGGGCGCCCCGACCGCGCCCCACCGCGAGAGCGCCGCCACCAAGGCGTGGCGCGGCTACCGCCGCCTGCGC
>NZ_JZWY01000230.1:0-1096 GCF_000966955.1 Streptomyces sp. NRRL S-495 | reverse complement strand
ACGCCCCGGAACGTGCAGACGTCCGACCCGACCCGCGGACACCGGCCCCCCGAACCACCGTCCACCCCGCCCCCGCCCGGCGGGCCCGCGCACTGCGCGCGGCCCTGGCCGCGGCCCCGTCCGGGCCGTCCGGCTGGGTGGCCCTGGGCGCCCTGCCCACCGCGCTGGCCCTCTGGCTGCTGGCGCTGCCGAAGGCCAGGCTCTCCCGGATGGGCGACCTCGGTCTGCTGCAGGCCCTGCCCCCGCTCTGGTTCGCCGCCCCGGTCCTGCTCACCGTCGGCTTCGTGGCCGTGCTGCGCTCCCCGGTGGTCCGCCACCGGTGGGCGGGCGCCTATGTGCTGGCCCTGATCCTGGTGATCCACGCGACGCCGGGCCTGCTCTACCCGACCCTGCGCTACGCCTGGGCCTGGAAGCACGTCGCGATCATCGACGCCGTGCTGCGGCACGGCGGGACGGTGCCGGGCGCGGGCAAGCTGGACGTCTACAACCAGTGGCCCGGCTTCTTCGAGCTGCACGCGCTGGTCCTGCGCGCCACCGGCCTGGACTCCGTGCTCGGGTACGCCTCCTGGTACCCCGTGATCACCAACGTCCTGCTGCTCGGACCGCTGCTGCTGCTCTACCGGAGCTTCACCACCGACCGGCGGCTGGTCTGGGGCGGGATCTGGCTCTACTACGCGACCGCCTGGGTGGGCCAGGACTACTTCTCCCCGCAGGCCCTCGCCTACCTGCTCCACCTCACCGTGATCGCCCTGGTCGTGCACCGGCTGGCGGTGCGGCGCCGGGAGGCCCGGGCCGAGGCGGAGGGCGACGGCGGGTCCGAGGCCGCTGGACCCGCGAGTCCCGCTGGACCCTCCCGCCCCGCCGGACCCGCGGGTGCCCGCTCCCTCGGGACGGTCCTCGACGCGTCCTCGCGGGCCGGCTGGCGGGCGGCGCCGTTCGCCCTGCTGCTGGTCCTGATCGCCGCGATCGTCTCCTCCCACCAGCTCACCCCGGTCATGCTGGCCGCGAGCCTGCTCCTGCTGGCCCTGGGCCGCCGCAACCGCCGCACCGTCCTGCCGGTGCTGGCCGCCGTGGTCGGCCTCACCGTCCTCTGGGA
>NZ_JZWY01000229.1:0-4411 GCF_000966955.1 Streptomyces sp. NRRL S-495 | reverse complement strand
ACCGTCCTCTGGGACGCCACCGTCGCCCGGCCGTTCGTGTCCGCGAACCTGAGCGGCCTGATCTCCGCCCTCGGCTCCCCGGACCACAACGCGGTCGCGGGCCTCGCCCGGCTCGGCGAGGCACCCTTCGGCCAGATCCTCGCCTCCTGGGCCGACCGCGGCCTGACCGCCGCCGTCCTGCTGCTGGCCCTGGCCGGCGCCCTGCGCCACCGGTGGGTGCGGCGGGTCGGCCTGCTGCCGCTGCTGGTGGCGCCGATCGCCGTCCTGCTGGCCAACGCCTACGACGGCGAGATGCTGTTCCGCGCCTACCTGTTCGCCCTCCCGGCCGCCGCCTTCCTCGCCGCCGCACTGCTCTGGGGCAACCGCGCGGGCACCCCCGCGGAGGGCGCCCTCCCGCCCGGCACCCCGCCCCGGCCGGTCACCCGGCCCGGCGGCCCGCTGCGGACCGGCGTCTGCGCCGTCCTGCTGCTCGGCCTCCTCGGCGGCACCCTCTTCGGGTACTACAGCAAGGAGGCGATGAACTACTTCACGCCGCAGGAGGTCGCGGCGGTGCGCTACGTCGCCGAGACCCCCGCGGGTTCCCGGATCATCTCGCTGACCGCCAACGAGCCGGGCGGCGAACTGAACTACGACACCCACGACCGGCTGGTGCTCGGCGACGCCGCGGGCGAGGACCTGCGGCACCTGGCGGCCGCCCCGGGCGACACCCTGCGCAGCGCGCTGGCCACCCCCAACGCGGCCGGCGGCCCCACCTACCTGATCCTCACCAGGGCCCAGGTGCTCGACTGCGAGCTGACCGGCCTGCTTCCGGCCTCCGCCGTCCAGGGCCTGGCGGCCGCGGCGGCGGCCGAACCCACGCTGCGGCGCGTCTACGCCAACGAGGACGCCGTGGTCTACCAGTACACCGATTCCGACGCCGGGGGCGGCGCGGCCGTCCCCGCCGGAGGGAGCACGCCATGACCTCCGTCCGACCGTGGACCCTCTCCCGCCTCCTCCCGGTGCTGGGCGGCTGGTGCGCCCTCGCGGCGCAGCTGCTCCCGGTCGGCCTGCCGTTGCGGGCCGTCGTGGTGGCCGCTTTCCTGCTGGCCGGACCGGGCGCGGCGGCCGCGGACTGGGCCCGGCCGGTACCCCGGCCGGTGCGGGGGCCGGACCGGCTGAGCGCCGCCGGACTGGTGGTCGCGCTGAGCCTGGCGTTCGCGGTGCTGACCGCGGAGGCGCTGTTCTTCACCGGCTCCTTCGGCGCGGCCCGCGCGGTGCTGGTGCTCGCGGTGCTCACCACGGTGCTGACGCTGCTGCCGCGGCACCTCCCGCAGCACCTCCCGCGCCGCCCCCTGCACCGCCCGCACCGTTCGCGTCTGCACCGCCCGCACCGCTCGCGCCCGGGCCGGGACCGCCGGCCGGACACGCCCCTGCCGGTCGGGGCCGACCAGCCGCCGCCGACCGGCCCGTGGCACTCGGTGTTCCGCGACGACTTCAACGGCTCCGGCCTCGACCACGCGTCCTGGGCGACCTGCTACGACTGGAACGACGGCGGCTGCACCAATGCCGGCAACCAGGAGGACCAGTGGTACCTCCCGAGCCAGGTCTCGGTGGCGGACGGCAAGCTCACCCTCACCGCCGAGCGCCGGGCCACGACCGGCAGCGACGGCAAGACCTACCCCTGGACCTCCGGCATGGTCTCCACCGGCCGCGACCAGTGGGACGGCACCCCCCGGAAGACCTTCACCTACGGGTACTTCGCCGCCGCGATCAAGACCACCGGCCAGGCGGCCGGCATGTTCCCGGCCTTCTGGCTGCTCCCCGCCGGCACCCGCGGCGGACTGCCCGAGCTGGACATCGCCGAGTTCATCAACACCGACCACTACGCCGACCTCAACCTGCACGCCGAGGCCCCCGACGGCACCAACATCGACGCCCACTACTCCCACGGCCCGGTGGACTTCTCCAGCGGCTACCACGTCTTCGGGCTCGACTGGGAACCCGACGCGGTCACCTGGTACGTCGACGGCGTGCAGGTCTTCCAGGTCACCGATCCGACCGTGATCCCGGACGTGCCGATGGAGCTGATCCTCGACCTGGCCGTCGGCTACCACCAGTCGCCCCCGGCAGACGTCGACCGGACCCAGGTGGCCGTCGACTGGGTCGCCGTCTGGCAGCACTGAGCACGCGAGCACGCGAGCACGCGAGTACTGGAGCACCGCAGCACCCGAGCACCCGAGCACCCGAGAGGAAGGCCGACACCGTGAACCGCACCAGCCCCGCACTGGACCGCAGCACCCCGGTCCTGCTGGTCAGGGTGGGCCGGTACCCGCTCGCGCACGGACCGCTCGGCGCCGTCCGCTCCCTCGGCCGGGCCGGCGTCCAGGTGCGGGCGATGGTGGAGGACCGGCTCACCCCGACCGCGCTCTCCCGCTACCTGACCCGCGCGATCGTCCGCCCCACCAGCGGGCGCGAGCCCGCCGAAGACCTGGTCGCCACCGTCGCGGACGTCGGACGCCGGCTCGCCGGGGAGTCCGGCCGGCGCTGCGTGGCTGTGCCCACCGACGACGAGGCCGCCGTCCTGCTCGCCGAGCACGCCGGGGAACTCGCCCCGTACTTCCTGCTGCCCCCGGTGCCCGCGGCGCTGCCGCGCCGGGTGGCCGACAAGGGCGCCCTCTACACCGACCCCTCTACACCGACTGCCTCCGCTACGGGATCCCGGCGCCGGAGAGCGCCGCGCCCGCCGACCTGGACGAGCTGATCGAGGCCGCGGAGCGCTGCGGCTACCCGCTGGTCCTGAAGAACCTCGCCCCCTTCACCCGGCTGAGCCACCCCGTGGTGAGCCACGCCACGGTGGTGCACGACGAAGCCGAACTGCTGCGCCACTGCCCCCCGGACCGCCCGCTCTCGGTGCTCGCCCAGGAGTACCTGCCGGACGCGCGCACCGAGCACTGGATCACCCACCTGTGCTGCGACGCTGGCGGCGAGCCGCTGGCCCTGTTCACCGGGCGCAAGCTGCGCTCCTACCCGCCGTCGGGCGGATTCACCACCCGCGCGGTCGCGGTGTCCAACCCCGAGCTGGCCGGGCTCGCCGCCGGACTCTGCCGGCGGATCGGCTACAGCGGCATCGCCGACCTGGACTGGCGGCTGGACCTGCGCGACGGCCGGTACAAGCTGCTCGACTTCAACCCCCGCACCGGAGCCCAGTTCCGGCTGTTCGAAACGGTGGACGGCGTGGACGTCGTCCGGGCCCTCCACCTGTGGCTCACCGGCCGGCCGGTCCCGCGCGGACCCCAGCTGGACCGGTACTACGGCGTCGGCCAGCTGGACGTGCTCTCCGCCGCCGACGCGCTCTGGCGCGACCGCCGCCCGCCCACCGACCTGCGCCCGCGCCGGTCCACCGAGCGGGCCTGGCTCTGCCGCGACGACCTCCTCCCGGTGGCCGCGATGACCGTCCGCTTCACCGGCCAGGCGATCCGCCGGGTCGCCGGGACCGTCCCCGCCCGAGCCAGAGGAGGCTCGTCATGACCACTCCGCACGCCGTCCCCGTCGCGGTCGTCGGCGCAGGCCCGTACGGACTCTCCGTCGCCGCCCACCTGACGGGCCGGGACGTGCCACCGCGCGTCCTCGGTGTCCCGATGGAGAGCTGGCGGACCCGGATGCCCGCCGGGATGTTCCTCAAATCCACACCGCGGGCCTCCTCGATCGCCGACCCGGCGGGCCGGTACCGGCTGGCCGACTTCCGGGCCGCCGCGGGCCTGCCCCCGGTGGGCGACCGCTACGCCGTACCGCTGGACGAGTTCGTCCGCTACGGCGAGTGGTTCCAGCGGGCCTGCGTGCCCGGGGTCGAGCGCGCCGCGGTGGTGGGGATCGAACGCGCGCGGGACGGCTTCCGGCTGACGCTGGACACGGGCGAGGTGTTCGGCGCCCGGGCCGTGGTCCTGGCCGGAGGGTTCCCGCCGTACGCGCGGGTCCCGGGAGTGCTGCGCCCCCTGGTCGGGGCGGGCCTCGCCTCGCACACCGCGGACCACGCCGATCTGGCGAAGTTCGGCGGCCGCCGGGTGGCGGTGGTCGGCGCCGGACAGTCCGCGCTGGAGAGCGCCACCCTGCTGCACGAGGCCGGCGCCGAGCCGGTCCTGGTGGCACGGACCGGGGAGCTGCGGTTCGGCGAGCCGCCGGACTCCGAGGACCCCGCCGACCGCCCGTGGCCGGTGCGGCTGGCCAAGCCCGGCTCACCGCTGGGCCCCGGCTGGTCGTTCGCCGCGTTCAGCCGGGCCACCGGGGCGTTCCGCGTCCTGCCGGACGCGACCCGGGCCAGGCTGGTGCGCACCGTGCTCGGCCCGTCCGGCGGTTGGTGGCTGCGCGAGCGGCTGGAGGGCCGCTTCCCGGTGCTCACCGGGCACGAGCTGCTGACGGCCGGGCGGACCGGACG
>NZ_JZWY01000228.1:0-9270 GCF_000966955.1 Streptomyces sp. NRRL S-495 | reverse complement strand
CGGCCGGGCGGACCGGACGTGACGGCGGGCTGGACGGCGGCTCGGACGGCGGCGACGGCGGGGTGCGGCTGGGACTGCGCGGCACCACCGCGGAGCTGGAGGTGGACCACGTGCTGGCCGCCACCGGCTACCGGGTCGACGTCGGGCGGCTCGACTACCTGTCGGCCGAGCTGCGCGGCACGATCGAGCGGCGCAACGGGGGAGCGCCCCGGCTCTCGGCCGGCTTCGAGTCCTCCGTTCCGGGGCTGTACTTCACCGGACTGTCCGCCGCCGACACCTTCGGGCCGCTGATGCGCTTCGTCTGCGGCACCGGCTTCGCGGCCCGGCGGATCAGCCGCTCGGTCGCGGCCGGCCCGGCGGGGAGCCGCTGAGCGGCGCCGCCGGCCCGGCCGGCTCGGCCCACCGGGAGCGCTCAGCCCACCAGCCGGGAGAGCTCGATCGAGTGCCCCGTCCGCTCCACCTTGGCCCGCAGGTACCGGACGTTGCTCTCGGACAGGTGCACACCCGTCGGCACCCGGCGCTCGACCGTGACGCCCAGGGCGGCCAACTGGGCGTCCTTGTCCGGGTTGTTGCTCAGCAGCTCGATCCCGTCGACCCCGAGCGCCCCGAGCATCTGCGCGGCCGCCGTGTAGTCGCGGCCGTCCTCCGGCAGTCCGAGCGCCGTGTTGGCGTCGTAGGTGTCGAGACCGGAGTCCTGGAGGGCGTAGGCATCGAGCTTGTTGTAGAGCCCGATGCCGCGCCCCTCCTGCCGCAGGTACAGCAGGTAGCCGCCCGCGTCGGAGATCCGCTCGACCGCCTCGCGCAGCTGCGGCCCGCAGTCGCAGCGGTCGGAGCCGAACACGTCCCCGGTCAGGCACTCCGAGTGCAGCCGCACCAGCGGTGTGCCGCCCTCCGGCACGGTGCCGAGGGCCAGCGCGAGGTGCTCCGCCCCGTCCGTCAGTCCGTGGAAGGTGAACACCTCCGCCTCGGCCCGGTACCCGTCCGGGAAGGTCAGCGGAATCCGCACCCGGGAGCGCACCCGGGCGCCGTCGGCGGCCCGCGGCGTGTGCGGGGTCTGCGGGGCGCCCGCGGCCAACGGCGCCCGCGGGGAATCGTTCTGCTGCTCGGGCAGCTGCACCTGCGGCATGGGCTGGACCTCCGTGACGGACGGTTCTCCTGGGACTCGGCTCCCGACGGTACTAGGTAGTTCCAATTTGAACAACAGCTCGGCCGGGGGTGTACGGAGGGTTGGCGCTGCTCACGAACCGAAAGCCGAGGTCGGCCGCGATCCGAGAGGGGCGGACAAACGCGGGGGAGCGGTGCGAGACTGACGCCTGCGAGCGGTCCGGAGTCGCCGCGCTGGTGTTGTTGCGCGCCGTGACGCCCTCAATGGCGAGGGGACCGCCGGCGTCTCCCCGGGCGGGGAGCGCCTGTCTCCCGACCACCCCATGGAAGGTGCTCACAAGATGCCGGCTACCCCTGTGCCCGTCGCGTCCCACGCCGCCGAGAACGCCGCCGTCGAGTCGCTGCTCGCCGAGGTGCTGCGCCGCAACGCCGGCGAGCCCGAGTTCCACCAGGCCGTGCGGGAGGTGGTGGAGACGCTCGGACCGGTGCTGGCGGCGCGGCCGGAGCTGGTCGAGGCGCGGATCGTCGAGCGGATCGTGGAGCCCGAGCGGCAGGTGATGTTCCGGGTGCCGTGGACCGACGACCGGGGCCGGGTGCACGTCAACCGGGGCTTCCGGGTGGAGTTCAACAGCGCGCTCGGCCCGTACAAGGGCGGGCTGCGGTTCCACCCCTCGGTGAACCTCGGGATCGTGAAGTTCCTCGGCTTCGAGCAGATCTTCAAGAACGCGCTGACCGGCCTGGGCATCGGCGGCGGCAAGGGCGGCTCGGACTTCGATCCCAAGGGCCGCTCGGACGCCGAGATCATGCGCTTCTGCCAGTCCTTCATGACCGAGCTCTACCGCCACCTCGGCGAGCACACCGACGTCCCGGCCGGGGACATCGGCGTCGGCGGCCGGGAGATCGGCTACCTGTTCGGCCAGTACAAGCGGATCACCAACCGCTACGAGGCGGGCGTGCTGACCGGCAAGGGCATCGGCTGGGGCGGCTCCCAGGCCAGGACCGAGGCCACCGGCTACGGCTGCGTGCTGTTCACCGCCGAGATGCTGCGCGCCCGGGGCGAGGAGCTGGACGGCCTGCGGGTCGCCGTCTCCGGCTCCGGGAACGTCGCCCTGTACGCGATCGAGAAGGCCCAGCAGCTCGGGGCGACCGTGGTCACCGCCTCCGACTCCACCGGCTTCGTGGTGGACGAGAAGGGCATCGACCTCGACCTGCTGAAGGAGGTCAAGGAGGTCCGGCGCGGCCGGCTCACCGAGTACGCCGAGCGGCGCGGAAGCCACGTCAAGTACCAGGAGGGCACAGGTGTCTGGGGCGTGCCGGTGGACGTGGCGCTGCCCTGCGCGACCCAGAACGAGCTGACCGGGCCGGACGCGCTGGCCCTGGTCCGGGGCGGGGTGCGGGCGGTCGCCGAGGGCGCCAACATGCCGGCCACGCCCGAGGCGGTGCGAGTGTTCCAGGAGGCGGGGGTGGCCTTCGGTCCCGGCAAGGCCGCCAACGCCGGCGGGGTCGCGACCAGCGCGCTGGAGATGCAGCAGAACGCCTCGCGCGACGCGTGGTCCTTCGAGCGGACGGAGGAGCGGCTGGCCGCGATCATGCGCGACATCCACGCCTCCTGCCACAGCACGGCGGAGAAGTACGGCCGCCCCGGCGACTACGTCCTGGGCGCCAACATCGCCGGCTTCGAGCTGGTGGCGGACGCGATGCTGGCGCAGGGCCTGATCTGACGGTCCGCACGTCGCGGGCCACCCGACCGGAGCGGGCACGGGATGTCGGGTCCGGCCGGGTGGCCGCTGCCTACGGTGAGGAGCACAGGAACGGAAGGACGGGGCAGGACGGATGCTGGAGCGGCTGAACCAGGCCATGGAGTACATCGAGGAGCACCTCGACGGGACGGTCGACGCGGGCGAGCTCGCGCGGATCGCGACCACCTCGGAGTACCACTTCCGGCGGCTGTTCTCGGCCCTGGCCGGCATGCCGCTGTCGGAGTACCTCCGGCGCCGGCGGCTGACCCTCGCGGGGGCCGAAGTGCTGGCCGGGGAGCGGACCCTGCTGGATGTCGCGGTCCGCTACGGCTACGGCTCGGGGGAGGCGTTCGCCCGGGCGTTCCGGGCGATGCACGGCGTCGGCCCGGGCGAGGCCCGGCAGCGCGGCGCGGTGCTCGTCTCCCAGCCCCGGATGTCCTTCCGGCTCGTCGTCGAAGGGAGCAGCAGTATGGAGTACCGGATCGTCGAGAAGCCGGCGTTCAGGATCGTCGGGCGCAGGGCCAGGGTCCCGCTGGTGCACGAGGGGGTCAACCCGGCCATCGCCGAGTTCATCCGCGGGATCGGGCCGGAGCAGGTGGAGCGGATCACGGCCCTCTCGGAGCAGGAGCCGCGCGGGATCCTCTCGGTCACCGAG
Source organism: Streptomyces sp. NRRL S-495 (assembly GCF_000966955.1). NCBI lineage: Bacteria > Bacillati > Actinomycetota > Actinomycetes > Kitasatosporales > Streptomycetaceae > Streptomyces > Streptomyces sp. NRRL S-495. Next base: position 5,772 of record NZ_JZWY01000228.1, on the reverse strand, counting down.
TTCTTCTCGGACAGCCGGGAGCAGGGCGTGCCGCTCGACTACTACCACGCGGTGGCGGCCGGGCCGGACGCCGAGGTGCCGGACGGCCTCGACGTGCGGGAGGTCCCGACCGGCACCTGGGCGGTGTTCCGCGTCGTCGGGCCGTTCCCGCAGGCGCTCCAGGAGATGTGGCGGGACGTCTTCACACAGTGGTTCCCGTCCAATCCGTACGAGTTCCGGCCGGGCCCGGAGATCCTGCGGGTCGGCGCCGCGGCGGCGGCGGGCGAGGCGGAGGCCGAGCTCTGGATCCCGGTGACGCGTTCGGCCGGCTGACACGGCGGCCGGCTGACGCGCTGGCCCGGCCGGCCGGCTGACAGGACCGCCCCGCCCGGCCGGGTGACAGGACCGTCCCGCCCGCCCGTTCGGCCCACCAGGACCGGCCCGCCCCCGCCCCCGCCCGCATGCTGGGGCGGGGGCCGTCGAGCGGGAGAGTGGAGCGGGAATGGCCAAGGCGTTCGGATTCGTCGACTACGGCGGCCCGGAGACCCAGGAGTTCCTGGACCGGCCCGTACTGGAGCCCGGCCCGGGGCAGTTGGCGGTCGCCGTCCGGGCGGCCGGGGTGAACCCGGTGGACTGGAAGGTCCGCCGGGGCCTGCTCGGCCGGGAGCGCCAACTGCCCTTCGTGATGGGCTCGGAGGCGTCCGGAGTGGTGGAGCGGGTCGGCCCCGGCGTCACCGGGTTCACCCCCGGCGACGAGGTGTTCGGCCTGGTCGCGGCGGGTGCCTACGCCGAACAGACGCTGCTGCTGGCCGGGTCGAGCGCGCTGAAGCCGGCGAAGGTCGGCTTCGACCTGGCCGCCACCCTGCCGGTGGCGGCCGCGACCGCCGACGACGCCGTCCGCGACATCGGTGTGGGCGCCGGGCAGACCCTGCTGATCCTCGGGGTCTCCGGCGGTGTCGGCAGCGCGGCCGCGCAGATCGCCCGCAGCCGGGGGATCCGCGTCGTCGGCACGGCCGGTGACTCCAACCGGGCCTATGTCGAGTCGCTGGGCGCGGTGCCGGTCCGCTACGGCGAGGGCGTCGCGGACCGGATCCGGGCGGTCGCGCCGGACGGCGTCGACGGCATCCTCGACCTGATCGGCGGGGACGACCTCAGGGCCGCCGCGGTGACCCTGGCCGACCGGTCCCGGCTGGTCGCCACCAGCGATCCGGTCACCGCGCAGGAGCTGGGCGGCCGTTTCATCACCCGGTCCACCACCCCCGGCACCCTGGCCGCGCTGGCCGAACTCGTGGCCGCCGGGGAGCTGGACCCGAACATCTCCGCCCGCTACCCGCTGGCCCACGCCGCCGAGGCGCTGGCACTCGTCGAATCGGGGCACGCCCGCGGCAAGCTGGTCCTCGAAGTGGGCTGACGCCGGGCCGGGGCGGCCGGGGCCCCACCCGGTCACTCACCGGCATCGGGCCCACGCCGCGACNCGCGACCGCGGCCGCCCCCGCCGTGACCAGCACGGCCGTCAGCGGGACGACGTCCCCCACCCGGTCGTACCAGGTGGCCGCGTCCGGCGCCGTCAGCGGCAGCCGCACCACCAGGGCGCCCGTGCCGTCGGTGCCCAGCCGCGCCAGCTCCCGGCCCTGCGCGTCGAAGGCGGCCGACACCCCGGTGAGCGAGCCCTGGACGACCGGCCGGCCGGTCTCGGCGGCCCGGATCGCGGCCAGCGAGACGTGCTGCTCGGGCGCCCAGCTCCGCTGGAAGGTCGAGGTCGAGGACTGGTAGACGAGGACCCTGGCCCCCGCCCGGGCGGCCGTCCGCGCCATGTCGGGGAACGCCGACTCGAAGCAGATCAGGGTGCCGATCGGCAGCGCGCGGCCGGACCGGTCCACGGCCGGCAGCAGGTGCTGGTCGGTGCCGGGCGCCCGGTTCTCGCCCGCCGCCCGGCTGACCCCGGCCACCCAGCCCAGCAGCGGCCGCAGCGGGATGTACTCGCCGAACGGCACCAGCCGGATCTTCCGGTACCGGTCGATTACGCCGTCCGGGGACACCAGCACGGCGTCCTTGGAGATCCGCCCGTCCGACTTCCGGGCGTCCTCGCCGGCCAGCAGCTCGGCCCCGGTGGCGGCGGACAGCGCGCGCAGCCGGGCCAGCGTCGCCGGGTCGCGGTCGAGGTCGGCGGTGGTGCTGGACTCGCCCCAGACCACCAGGTCCACCGGCGGCCGCCCGACCAGCGCGGCGGTGGCCCGGGCGCTCGCCTCGAAGCGGGCGTCGGGCTCGTCCACGATGCCGGGCTGCACCAGGGCGATCCGCACCTCGGCCGGCCCGGACCCGCCCGCCGAGGCTGCGGCCGGGGGCGCCGACCGGAGCGCGAACAGCAGCGGCCCGGCCGCCAGCACCGCCGCCGCGAACAGCGCCGCCACGGCCCGGGGGCGCGGGTCGACGGCGGTGAGCGCCACCGCCACGGCGGTGTTGACCGCCACCACCGCCGCGCTGACCAGCCAGATCCCGCCCGCCGAGGCCAGCGCCAGCACGGCGGGGTGCTGCCACTGGGTGGCGCCGAGCAGCGCCCACGGCCCGCCCAGGGCGTGCCAGGAGCGCGCGTACTCGGTGGTCAGCCAGACCGCCGCGACCAGCACCGGCGCGAGCAGCGCCCGCCGGACCGTCAGCGGGGGCCGCAGCAGCCGCCACACCGCGACGCCCACCCCGGCCTGGAGCGCCCCGAACACCACCGCGAGCAGCGGCAGTCCGGGACCGATGGAGCGGGTCAGCCAGGACATCCCGGTCAGGATGAACCCGGCGCCGAACCACCAGCCGCGCACCGCCGCCTCACGGGCGCCCGGGGCCGCCCGCATCAGCAGCAGGCCGGGGACCAGCGCGACCCAGGCCAGCGCCGCCACCCCGGGGGCCGGGAAGGCGAGCACGGGCAGCGCCCCGACGGCCAGCGCCGCCAGCCGGGGCCGGTACCGGGCGAGCGTCCGGCCGGGGCGGGCGGCGTCGGCGGCCGTCGGGGCTGCGGGGCCGGGGGGACCGGCGGGGCCGGTGAGCAGGGGAGGGCGCGGCATGCCCCGTATTGTCCGCTTGGCGCGGCCCCGTCACCAGCCCCGTGATCACCCGAACGGCCTACCGATCGAGGGTGGGCCGGTCGAGGACGGTCAGCCCTCGTCGCCCTCCAGGTCCCCCTCGGTCTCCAGGAACGCGGCCTGGAGCTGCTCGATCAGCGCCGGGTCCGGCTGCTCCCACAGCCCGCGGCTCGCCGCCTCCAGCAGCCGCTCGCTGATCCCGTGCAGCGCCCACGGGTTGGCGCCGGCCAGGAACTCCCGGTTGACCGGGTCCAGGACGTACTCCTGGGTGAGCTTCTCGTACATCCAGTCCGCGACCACGCCGGTGGTGGCGTCGTACCCGAAGAGGTAGTCGACCGTCGCGGCCATCTCGAAGGCGCCCTTGTAGCCGTGCCGCCGCATCGCCTCGATCCAGCGCGGGTTGACCACCCGGGCGCGGAAGACCCGGGCCGCCTCCTCGGTCAGGGTGCGGGTGCGGACCGTCTCCGGGCGGGTCGAGTCGCCGATGTAGGCGGTCGGCGCCTTGCCGGTGAGCGCGCGCACGGTGGCCACCATGCCGCCGTGGTACTGGAAGTAGTCGTCCGAGTCGGCGATGTCGTGCTCGCGGGTGTCGGTGTTCTTCGCGGCGACGGTGATCCGCTTGTACGCGGTCTCCATCTCCTCGCGGGCCGGACGCCCGTCCAGCCCGCGCCCGTACGCGTAGCCGCCCCAGACCGTGTACACCTCGGCGAGGTCGGCGTCGGTGCGCCAGTCCCGGCTGTCGATCAGCTGGAGCAGTCCGGCGCCGTAGGTGCCGGGGCGGGAGCCGAAGACCCGGGTGGTGGCCTTGCGCTCGTCGCCGTGCACGGCCAGGTCCGCCTGCACGTGGGCGCGGACGAAGTTGTCCGCCTCCGGCTCCTCCTGGGCGGCGGCCAGCCGGACGGCGTCGTCCAGCAGCGCGACCACGTGCGGGAAGGCGTCCCGGAAGAAGCCGGAGATGCGCAGCGTGACGTCGATCCGCGGGCGGCCCAGCTCCGCGAGCGGGATCGCCTCCAGGCCGGTGACCCGGCGCGAGGCGTCGTCCCAGACCGGGCGGACGCCGAGCAGCGCGAACGCCTCGGCGATGTCGTCGCCGGCGGTGCGCATCGCGCTGGTGCCCCACAGCGACAGGCCCACCGAGGACGGGTGGGTGCCGTCGTTGTCGGCCCGGTAGCGGTCGATCAGCGAGGCGGCCAGCGCCTGGCCGGTCTCCCAGGCGAGCTTGCTGGGCACGGCCTTGGGGTCGACGGAGTAGAAGTTGCGGCCGGTCGGCAGCACGTTGACCAGTCCGCGCAGCGGCGAGCCGGACGGGCCGGCCGGGACGAAGCCGCCCTGGAGCGCGTGCAGTACGGCGTCCAGCTCGTCGGTGGTCGCGGCGAGCCGCGGCACCACCTGGGTGGCGGCGAAGGCCAGCACCTCGTGGACGGCCTCCGGCAGCCCGGCGGCGACCTTCTCCACCGCCTCGGGCGCCCAGTCGGCCGCCTCCATGGCCTCGACCAGGGCGCGGGCCTGCGCCTCGGCCGCGTCGGTGGCGCCGAGGGTGAGCGCGGCCTCGTCCAGGCCGAGCGCCTCACGCAGGCCGGGCAGGGCGCTGACGCCGCCCCAGATCTGCCGGGCGCGCAGGATGGCGAGCACGATGTTGACCCGGTCGGTGCCGGCCGGCGCCTGGCCGAGGACGTGCAGGCCGTCGCGGATCTGGGCGTCCTTGATCTCGCACAGCCAGCCGTCGACGTGCAGCAGGAAGTCGTCGAAGCCGTCGTCCTCGGGGCGCTCGTCCAGGCCGAGGTCGTGGTCGAGCCGGGCGGCCTGGATCAGGGTCCAGATCTGGGCGCGGATCGCGGGCAGCTTGGCCGGGTCCATCGCGGCGATGTTGGAGTGCTCGTCGAGCAGCTGCTCCAGGCGGGCGATGTCGCCGTAGGAGTCGGCGCGGGCCATCGGCGGGACGAGGTGGTCGACCAGGGTGGCGTGGGCGCGGCGCTTGGCCTGGGTGCCCTCGCCCGGGTCGTTGACCAGGAAGGGGTAGACCAGCGGCAGGTCGCCGAGGACGGCGTCCGGGCCGCACTCGTCGGACAGTGCGGCGGTCTTGCCGGGCAGCCACTCCAGGTTGCCGTGCTTGCCGAGGTGGACGACGGCGTGGGCGCCGAAGCCGCCGTCGGACTGCGCGGCGGCGATCCAGCGGTAGGCGGCCAGGTAGTGGTGGGACGGCGGGAGGTCGGGGTCGTGGTAGATCGCGACCGGGTTCTCGCCGAAGCCGCGCGGCGGCTGGATGAGCACCAGCAGGTTCCCGGAGCGGATCCCGGCGAGCACGATGTCGCCGTCCGGGTTCTGCGAGCGGTCGACGTACAGCTCGCCGGGGGCCGGGCCCCAGTGCTCCTCGACCCGGGTGCGCAGGCCCTCGGGCAGGGTCGCGTACCAGCGGCGGTAGTCGGCGGCCGGGATGCGGACCGGGTTGCGGGACAACTGGTCCTCGGTGAGCCAGTCCTGGTCGTAGCCGCCGGCCGCGATCAGCGCGTGGATGAGGGCGTCGCCCTCGTGGCCGTCGTCGGTGTCGGTGTCCAGGCCGGGCAGGTCGTTCCCGAGGTCCATGCCCTCCGCGCGCAGCGCGGTCAGCAGCCGGACGGCGCTGGCCGGGGTGTCCAGGCCGACCGCGTTGCCGACCCGCGCGTGCTTGGTCGGGTAGGCGGACAGCACCAGCGCGAGCCGGCGCTCGGTGGCCGGGACGTGC
>NZ_JZWY01000227.1:0-356 GCF_000966955.1 Streptomyces sp. NRRL S-495 | reverse complement strand
CGGTGGCCGGGACGTGCCGCAGCCGGGCGTGGGCGACGGCGATCCCGGCGACCCGGGCCGAGCGCTCCTCGTCGGCGGCGTAGACGGTGAGGCCGTCCTCGTCCAGCTCCTTGAAGGAGAACGGGACGGTGATCAGCCGGCCGTCGAACTCGGGCACGGCGATCTGGGTGGCGGTGTCCAGCGGGGAGAGGCCGTCGTCGCTCTCCTCCCAGCGGGCGCGCGACCAGGTCAGGCAGAGCGCCTGGAGGATCGGCCGGTCCAGGGCGGCGAGCGCGCCCGCGTCCCAGGCCTCCTCGTCGCCGCCGGCCTGGGCGTCGGCCGGGCGGGTGCCGCCGGCGGCGAGCACGGTGGTGACC
>NZ_JZWY01000226.1:0-4658 GCF_000966955.1 Streptomyces sp. NRRL S-495 | reverse complement strand
GCACGGTGGTGACGATGGCGTCGGCCTCGCCGAGGGCGGCCAGCAGCTCCGGCTCGGCGCCGCGCAGCGAGGCGCAGTAGTAGGCGCGGGCCTGGGCGCCCTGGTCCTCGACCGCGCGGCAGAGGGTCTCCACGAAGGCGGTGTTGCCGCTCATGTGGTGGGCGCGGTAGTAGAGCACCGCGACGGTCGGGCCCTCGGTGGTGCGGGCGGTGCGCTCCAGCGGGCCCCAGGCCGGGGCGGAGGCGGGCGGGGCGAAGCCGTGGCCGGTGAGCAGCACCGTGTCGGAGAGGAAGGCGCCGAGCTCGGCGAGGTTGGCCGCGCCGCCGTGGGCCAGGTAGGCGTGCGCCTCGGCGGCGATGCCGGCCGGGACGGTGGACAGCTCCATCAGCTGGGCGTCGGGGGCCTGTTCGCCGGTCAGCACGATCACCGGGCGGGGGCCGGCGAGCAGGGCGTCCAGGCCCTCCTGCCAGGCGCGGCGGCCGCCGAGCAGGCGGACCACGACCAGTTCGGTGCCCTCCAGCAGGGCGGGCAGCTCCTCGGCGGTGAGCCGGGCCGGGTTGCCGAGCCGGTAGCGGACCGGACCCTCGGACGCGCGGGCACTGAGCAGGTCGGTGTCTGACGTCGACAGCAGCAGAATCATGCGAAGGCCCTCCCGGCCTCGGAGCAGCCCCGAGCCGAAGGGCGCGCCGGCGTTGAAAGCGATGAGTGACAGGCGAATGACGAAGGAAGGAGCGCCGGAGCGAAGAGCGTCGACGGCGGGTCCGAGCGCCCGGAGACGAGTGGGCGAGTCTCTGCGGGCAAGGACGATGGCACGGAGCACCACGAGGGCGCGGGCATGCGGCGGCGCATGGCTTCAAGCCTTCCTCGGGGTCCGCGCCCCGGGCGGGTGGAGGACGGCAGGAGTTCCTGGCTCCCGCGCTTCCCCGGAGGCCCGGTGAAGCGCGGTCACAGTGGCGGGACCGCACCGGGTTCGCACCGGTTTCCTCCCCTGCGCCGTCGCTGGCGTGCGGACGGTCCGCGGGGACCGTCCGCGAGCATCGTACGGGGTGAGGCTGACCTGGGGGAGTGCAGGTTCCGGCCGGTGCGGACGGCTCGGAGGTGTGATCGACGGTACGGCGGCAACCCTTCGGATCCTCGGTATGCTCGCCGCCATGCCTCCCGAACCCGACGTCGTCGCGCCGGGCGCCGCCGTGCCCGACCGGGCGCGTTCGGACGCCTGCCCAGGGGCCCTTCGTCTGCATACCGCCGACGACGGCGCCCTGGCACGGGTCCGGCTGCCCGGAGGGCTGCTGACGGACCGTCAGTCAGGCGCTGGCGCTGGTCGAGGCGGCCGAGACGCTCGGCGACGGCCGCCCGGAGATCACCTCGCGCGGCAACGTCCAACTGCGCGGCCTGGCTTCGGACTGCGGCGGCGAACTCGCCGAGCGGCTGCGGGCCGCCGGCCTGCTGCCCTCCGACACCCACGAGCGGGTCCGCAACATCGTCGCCTCGCCCGGCCCCGGCGCCGGGCCCGCCGAGGGCGCCGCCGATGTGCGGGCCTGGGCGCGCGCCCTCGACGCGGCCCTGTGCGCCAGCCCGTGGGCGACCGGCCTGTCCGGAAAGTTCCTGTTCGCCCTGGACGACGGCCGCGGGGACGTCGCCGCCCTGGACGCCGATGTGACATTGATCGCAGGCCCGGACGGCACCGCCCTGCTGCGCCTCGGCCGGGCCGCCACCGCGCGGCCGGTGCCGGCCGGGCGGGCGGTCGCGGCGGCGCTGGACGCGGCCCGGGAGTTCCTGGACGCGCAGCGCGCCGCCGGGCTGCGGGCCTGGCACCTGCGCGAACTGCCCGATCTGCTGCCGCCGGGCCCGGTGCCGCTGCCGCCGCCGGCCGGTACCCGTCCGCCGCTCGGCGCCCTGCCGGGGGGCGGGCTGCATGTGGGCCTGCGCTTCGGCGCGGCCACGGCCGGGCAGTGGCGGGCGCTGGTGGACGCCGCCGAGGGGGAGCTGCGGCTGACCCCGTGGCGCGGCGCGGTGCTGCCCGGCGCTCCCGCCGACCGGCTCCCCGCGCTCGCGGCGGCCGGCTTCCGGACGGCGGCCGGGACGGCCTGGGACGGCGCGAGCGCCTGCACCGGGCTGCCGGGCTGCGCGAAGTCGCGGTCCGACGTCCGGGCCGACGCGGCCCGGGCACTGGATTCGCCCCGGGCACTGGACTTGCTCCGGGCACTGGACTCGCCCCGGGTGCTGGATTCGCCCCGGGTGCTGGACGAGGGTGCGGCCCTGCTGCCGGTGCACTGGTCGGGCTGCGAACGCCGCTGCGGCCACCCCGCCGGACGCCGGGTGGACGTGCTGGCGACCGGGGAGGGCTACCGGGTGGCGGTGACCGGCGGGCCGCAGGGGCGGGACACCGCCACCGTGGAAGTGACGAACGAGCAGATGGCCGCGGCGGTCGCCGCGGCCCGGAGGACCACGTGATCGAGTACGAGAAGGACGGCGCGTCCATCTACCGCCAGTCCTTTGCCACCATCCGGGCCGAGGCCGATCTGGCCGGACTGCCCGCGGACGTCGCCCAGGTCGCGGTGCGGATGATCCACGCCTGCGGCATGGTCGACCTGGTCGAGGACCTGGTGTACTCGCCCGGCGCGGTCGCCTCCGCGCGCGCCGCCCTGCGGGCCGGGGCGCCGATCCTGTGCGACGTCAACATGGTCGCCAGCGGCGTCACGCGCAAGCGGCTGCCGGCCGACAACGAGGTGATCTGCACCCTCACCGACCCGTCGGTGCCGGAGCTGGCCCGGGCGATGGGCAACACCCGCAGCGCCGCCGCGATGGAGCTGTGGCTGCCCCGGCTGGAGGGCGCGGTGGTCGCCGTCGGCAACGCCCCGACCTCGCTGTTCCGCCTGCTGGAGCTGATCGAGGCCGGCGCCCCGCGCCCGGCCGCCGTGATCGGCGTACCGGTCGGCTTCATCGGCGCGGCCGAGTCCAAGGAGGCCCTGGCGGCGCACCCGGCCGGCCTGGAGCACCTGGTGGTGCGCGGGCGGCGCGGCGGCAGCGCGATGGCCGCGGCGGCGATCAACGCGATTGCGAGCGAAGAAGAGTGACGGTTCATCAGACAGTCGACCAGCAGGCAACCGGCCGGCTCTACGGCGTGGGCCTCGGCCCCGGCGACCCGTCGCTGGTGACCGTCCGCGCCGCCGAACTCATCGGCAAGGCCGATGTGGTGGCGTACCACAGCGCGCGGCACGGCCGTTCGATCGCCCGCTCCATCGCCGAGCGGTATCTGACGGGTGGTCAGATCGAGGAGAAGCTGGTCTACCCGATCACCGTCGAGACCACCGACCACCCCGGCGGCTACCGGGGTGCGCTGGACGACTTCTACCAGGAGGCCGCCGAACGCCTGGCCGCCCACCTGGACGCCGGCCGCGACGTGGTGGTGCTCGCCGAGGGGGACCCGTTCTTCTACGGCTCCTACCAGCACATGCACAAGCGCCTCGCGCACCGCTACCCGACCGAGGTGGTGCCCGGCGTGACCTCGGTCAGCGCCGCGGCGGCCCGGCTGGGCCAGCCGCTCACCGAGGCCGAGGAGACGCTCACCGTCATCCCCGGCACGCTGCCCGAGGAGGAGCTGACCGCGCGCCTGGCCGCCGCCGACTCCGCCGTGGTCATGAAGCTCGGCCGCACGGCCGCACCTTCCCGACCGTGCGCCGCGCGCTGGAGCGGGCGGGCCGGCTGGCCGACGCCCAGTACGTCGAGCGGGCGTTCATGGACGGCGAGCGGACGGCCCCGCTGGCCTCCGTCGACCCGGACACGGTCCCCTACTTCTCGGTGGCCGTGCTGCCCAGCAAGGTCGCCCCGCTGGAGGCCCCGGCCCCCGACCTGAGCGGCCCGGGCAGCGTCACCGTCGTCGGCACCGGCCCGGCCGGCCCGCTCTGGCTGACCCCCGAGGCCCGCGGCGCCCTCGCCGCCGCGACCGACCTGGTCGGCTACACCACCTACCTCGACCGGGTGCCGGAGCGGCCCGGCCAGACCCGGCACGGCTCCGACAACAAGGTGGAGTCCGAGCGCGCCGAGTTCGCCCTCGACCTGGCCCGCCGGGGCCACCGGGTCGTGGTGGTCTCCTCCGGCGACCCGGGCGTCTTCGCGATGGCCACCGCCGTGCTGGAGGTCGCCTGCGAGGAGTCCTACCGCGAGGTGCCGGTGCGGATCGTCCCCGGGATGACCGCCGCGCACGCGGCCGCCTCCCGGGCCGGCGCCCCGCTCGGCCACGACTACGCGGTGGTGTCGCTCTCCGACCGCCTCAAGCCGTGGGAGGTGGTCGCGGCCCGCCTGCGCGCCGCCGCCGGGGCGGACCTCGTGCTCGCCCTCTACAACCCCGGCTCGCAGTCCCGCACCACCCAGGTCGGCCTGGCCCGGGACCTCCTGCTGGAGTACCGCGCCCCGGAGACCCCGGTGGTGATGGCCCGCGACGTCGGCGGCCCCACCGAGCGGGTCCGCACCGTCCCCCTCGGCGAGCTCGACCCGGCCGAGGTCGACATGCGGACCATCCTCCTGATCGGCTCCTCCCAGACCCAGCACGTCCCCCGCGCCCCGCACCCGGACGTCACCTGGACCCCCCGCCGCTACCCGGAGGCCTGAGCGCCGCCCCGCCGCCCCGGGCCCGCCGACGGGCCCGGGGCGGATCG
>NZ_JZWY01000225.1:0-2994 GCF_000966955.1 Streptomyces sp. NRRL S-495 | reverse complement strand
CCGGGGCGGATCGGGCCGCACGGGCGGATGCCGGTCGGGAACTCCCGGCCGGCAGCGCGTGCGTCAGTCGCGGTAGACCTCGGAACGATGGCCGACCCGGACCACCAGGACGAGCAGCAGCCCGCCGTCGACGGTGTAGACCACCCGGTGGTCGCCCACCCGCAGACGGCGGTGGTCGGGCGATCCCACCAGCGCGGTGGTGTGGAAGCCGTAGGGGTCCTGTTCGAGCTCGGCGAGCTTGCGCAGGACCAGGATCGCCGTCGTCCGGGGCAGCTTGCGCAGCTCGCCGCGGGCCGACTCGGTGAAGCGCGTGCTGTACTTCACTCCGGCCTGGCCAGGGTCTCGGCCATGACCTCGTCCAGCGAGTAGGTGGGCTCGTCGCGGCGCTCCTCGATGAGGCGCATCAGTTCGCGCTCCTCCCACTGCCGGTACTCGCGCAACAGCTCTATCGGGACGACGGCGGCGACCTCCCGTCCACGCCGGGTGATGACGGTCGGCTCGTCCCGCTCCGCGCGGTCGACGACGTCGGCGAGGTGCTCGCGGGCCTCGCGAATCGAAACGGTCTGCACAGGCTGCTCGCTCATGCTCCGAGTGTACGAAGTGTTCCAGGTGTACACAATGGCGTTCGCGGACCCCGCCGAGGAGCCGGTGCGGCGGCAGTGGAGCATGATGTCCCGATCGACGGACGAACGGCAGGGAGACGGTGCGGGACATGGGCGAGGTCGGCGGGCGGGCCGGGCAGCTGCGAAGCAGTGGGCTGCGGCACGGGTGGACGACCGGGGCGTGTGCCACGGCGGCGACCAAGGCCGCCTACCGGGCGCTGCTCACCGGGGTGTTCCCGGACCCGGTGGAGATCACGCTGCCGAAGGGGCAGCGGCCGGCCTTCGCGCTCGCGGCGGAGCTGATGGCCGAGGAGCCGGACGGCGGGCGGCGGGCGACGGCCGGGGTGGTGAAGGACGCCGGGGACGATCCGGACGTCACCCACGGCGCGCTGGTGCGGTCCACCGTGCGGGCGGGGGAGCCGGGAGCGGGCGTGGTGTTCCGGGCCGGGCCGGGGGTGGGGACGGTCACCAAGGCCGGGCTGCCGCTGCCGGTCGGCGAACCCGCCATCAACCCGGTGCCCCGGCAGATGATCCGGGATGCCGTCGCCGAGGTCGCGGCCGAGTGCGGCGGCAGCGGGGACGTGGTGGTGGAGGTGTCGATCGACCACGGCGAGGAGCTCGCCCGGTCCACCTGGAACCCCCGCCTCGGCATCCTCGGCGGGCTCTCCGTCCTCGGCACCACCGGCATCGTCGTCCCCTACTCCTGCTCCGCCTGGATCGACTCGATCCGGCGCGGGGTGGACGTGGCGCGGGCCGCCGGGCGCACCCATGTGGCCGGCTGCACCGGTTCGACCTCGGAGAAGGTGGCCGCGGCGGTGCACGGCCTGCCCGAGGACGCGCTGCTCGACATGGGCGACTTTGCGGGCGCCGTGCTCAAGTACCTCAAGCGCCACCCGGTGCCGAGGCTGACCGTCGCCGGCGGTTTCGCCAAGCTCTCCAAGCTCGCCGCCGGCCACCTCGACCTGCACTCGGCGCGCTCCCAGGTGGACCAGGGGTACCTGGCCGGGCTGGCCCGCGCGGGCGGCGCGGACGAGGAGCTGGCGTCGGCGGTCGCGGCGGCCAACACCGGTCTTGAGGCGATCCAGCTCTGCCGGGCGGCCGGGGTGCCGCTGGGCGACCTGGTGGCCGAGGCGGCCCGGGCCACCGCGCTCGGGGTGCTGGTCGGTTCGCCGGTCGCGGTGGACGTCATCTGCATCGACCGGGCGGGGACGATCGTGGGCCGCGCGGAACCGCTGGGGCCCTGAGGGCCGTCCTCCGTCGGGGAGTTCCGTTCCAGGAGTGTCCCGAGAGTGTCCCGAGAACCTCGCCATGATGTGAAGATCTGACGCTCATACGGGGTGAGAAACGGACAAAAGTCGCGCCACGCCCGGGGTCGGTTCTGTTGCTATCTCAGCCATGAGATATCGTCTGGCGAGTGACAGGCGACTACCTCACCCGTATCGGCACCCTCATCCGCACCGCGCGTCAGCACCGCGGCTGGTCCCAGGCCCAGCTCGGCGAGGCCCTCGGCACCAGCCAGAGCGCGGTCAACCGCATCGAGCAGGGCAAGCAGAACGTCAGCCTTGAGATGATCGCCCGCATCGGCGAAGCGCTCGACAGCGAGATCGTCTCCCTCGGCTACTCCGGCCCGATGCACCTGCGGGTCGCCGGCGGCACCACCCTCTCCGGCGCGATCGACGTCCGCAGCAGCAAGAACGCCTGCGTCGCCATCCTCTGCGCCTCGCTGCTGACCACCGGCCGCACCACCCTGCGCAGCGTCGCCCGGATCGAGGAGGTCTACCGCATCCTCGAAGTGCTCAACAGCATCGGCGTCAGGAGCCGCTGGACCAACGACGGCCGCGACCTCGAACTCACCCCGCCCGCCGAGCTCGACCTGGCCGGCATGGACGTCGAGGCCGCCCGCCGCACCCGCAGCGTGCTGATGTTCCTCGGCCCGCTGATGCACCGCGCCGACAACTTCGCCATCCCCTACGCCGGCGGCTGCGACCTCGGCACCCGCACCGTGCAGCCGCACCTCACCGCGCTGCGCCGGTTCGGCCTGGAGGTCGCCACCACCGGCGGCGCCTACCACGCCTCGGTCCAGCCCGGCACGCCGATGGACCGGCCGATCGTGCTGACCGAGCGCGGGGACACCGTCACCGAGAACGCCCTGCTCGCCGCCGCCCACCACGACGGCGTCAGCGTCATCCGCAACGCCTCGCCCAACTACATGGTCCAGGACCTCTGCTTCTTCCTGGAGAAGCTGGGCGTGCGGATCGACGGCGTCGGCACCACCACCCTCACCGTGCACGGCGTTCCCGAGATCACCTGCGACGTCGACTACACCCCGGCCGAGGACCCGGTGGAGGCGATGAGCCTGCTCGCCGCCGCCGTGGTCACCTCCTCCGAGCTG
>NZ_JZWY01000224.1:0-2435 GCF_000966955.1 Streptomyces sp. NRRL S-495 | reverse complement strand
GTGGTCACCTCCTCCGAGCTGACCGTCCGCCGGGTGCCGATCGAGTTCCTGGAGATCGAGCTCGCCGTGCTGGAGGGCATGGGCCTCGACTACGACCGCACCCCGGAGTACCCCGCCCACAACGGCCGCACCCGGCTGGTCGACCTCACCGTGCGCCCCTCCAAGCTCACCGCGCCGATCGACACCATCCACCCGATGCCCTTCCCCGGCATCAACATCGACAACGTGCCGTTCTTCGCCGCCATCGCCGCGGCCGCCCACGGCACCACGATGATCCACGACTGGGTGTACGACAACCGCGCCATCTACCTCACCGAACTCACCCGCCTCGGCGCGGACATCAAGCTCCTCGACCCGCACCGGGTGCTGGTCCAGGGCCCGACCCGCTGGCGCGCCGCCGAGATGGTCTGCCCGCCCGCGCTGCGCCCCGCCGTGGTGATCCTGCTGGCGATGCTGGCCGCCAAGGGCACCTCGGTGCTCCGCAACGTCTACGTCATCAACCGGGGCTACGAGGACCTCGCCGAGCGCCTCAACTCCATCGGCGCCCAGATCGAGACCTTCCGCGACATCTGATCCGCACACCCGCCGCTGCCCGGCCCCGGAACCCCGGGGCCGGGCAGCGGCGTTCCCGGGCCCGGCTACTCGCCGGTGCGGCCGTCGAGGTGCTCGCGGACGAGGTCGGCGTGGCCGTTGTGGCGGGCGTACTCCTCGATCATGTGGGTGAGGATCCAGCGCAGGGAGTACTCGGTCTCCTCGCCGTCGGGTGCACGGTAGTGGCCGAGGACGTCCAGGGACGGGGCGGCGGCGACGAGTTCGCGGGCGTGCTCGCACTCGCCGCGCCAGACGGTGAAGGCCTCGTCCGGGTCGGCCCCGTCGGCCTCGAACTCGGTCTCCCGGCCGCCCCAGAAGCCGGGATGGCCCTCGCCGTTGAGGACGTTGCGGAACCAGCCGCGTTCCACCTCGGCCAGGTGGCGGGCCAGGCCGAGCAGGGAGAGCGGGGAGGGGAGCAGCGGGCGGGCGCGGAGCTGTTCGGTGGTCAGCCCGGCGCACTTCCAGGCGAAGGTGGCGCGCTGGAAGTCCAGGAAGCCCGTCAGGGTGGCGAGTTCCCCGGCGGCCAGGGGCGGCTCGGTGCGGGCGGCGTCGGCGAGTTCGTAGGCGTCGGTCATCCGGCCATCCTGGCAGCGACCGGCGGGCCCCGCGCGGGAATTACCGGCCGGTCAGGCCCTGTTCGGCCAGCCGCTCCAGTACCTCCGGGACGCTTGCCGCGACCGGCACCCCGGCCGGCAGCGGCGGGCGGTCCACCAGCACCACGGGCAGGCCGAGTTCGCGGGCCGCGGTGAGCTTGGGCGCGGTGGCCGCGCCGCCGCTGTCCTTGGTGACCACGACGTCGATCCGGTGCTCGCGCAGCACCGCCCGCTCGCCGTCCAGGGTGAACGGGCCCCGGTCGAGCAGGACGTCGAGCGCAGCGGGCAGCGGCGGCTCGGGCGGATCGACCGAGCGGGCCACGAAGTGCAGGCCGTCGAGGTGGGCGAAGGCGCCGATGCCCTGCCGGCCGCTGGTGAGCAGGACCCGCCGGCCGAGCGCGGGCAGCAGCGCGGCGGCGGCGTCCAGGGACGGGACGCGGTGCCAGTCGTCGCCCGGCACCGCCGCCCAGCCGGGGCGGCGCAGCGCCAGCAGCGGGACGGCCGCGGCGGCGTTGCCGGACATGACGGCGGCGAACGGGTGGGTGGCGTCCACCACCGCGTCCACCCGCTCGGCGCGCAGCCAGTCGGCGAGGCCGTCGGCGCCGCCGAAGCCGCCGATCCGCACCTCACCGGCGGGCAGCCGGGGTCGGGCCACCCGCCCGGCGAGCGAGCTGGTGACCCGGAGCCCGGGCCGGCCGGCGAGCGCGGTGGAGAGGGTGGTGGAGAGGGCGGTGGCGAGCGCGGCGGCGAGGGCGCGCGCCTCGGTGGTGCCGCCGAGGATCAGCAGGTGGCGGCCGTCCGGGGGCGGCGTCATCAGGCGCCGCAGGGCTCGTGCGGGCGCTCGCGGTCCGCGGAGTAGAGGTGGCTGTCGCGGAACTCCTCGGCGGCCAGGGTGCGGCCGACGATGATCACGGCGGTGCGGACCACGCCGGCGGCCTTCATCTGCCCGGCGATGTCCCCTACGGTGCCGCGCAGCACCAGCTCGTCCGGCCGGCTGGCCATCGCGACCACGGCGGCCGGGCAGTCCGCCCCGTAGTGCGGGAGCAGCTGCTCGACCACGTCGTCCACGTACCCGGCGGCCAGGTGCAGGACGAGCAGGGCGCCGCTGCGGCCGAGGGTGGCGAGGTCCTCGCCGGCCGGCATCGGGGTGGCCCGCTTGGCGATCCGGGTGAGGATCACGGTCTGGCCGACGGTAGGCACGGTCAGCTCGCGCTTGAGCGCGGCCGCCGCGGCGGCGAACGCCGGGACGCC
>NZ_JZWY01000223.1:0-4167 GCF_000966955.1 Streptomyces sp. NRRL S-495 | reverse complement strand
CACCTCGTAGGGCACGCCGGCCGCGTCGAGGCGGCGCATCTGCTCGGCGACGGCGCTGAACACCGACGGGTCGCCGGAGTGCAGCCGGGCGACGTCCTGCCCGGCGGCGTGAGCGCGGACCATCTCCTCGACGATCAGGTCCAGGGTGAGGTTGGCGGTGTCGACCAGCCGGGCGCCGGGCGGGCACTCGGCGAGCAGTTCGCGCGGCACCAGGCTGCCGGCGTAGAGGCAGACCTCGGCGCGGGCCAGGATCCGCTGGCCGCGCAGGGTGATCAGGTCGGCGGCGCCGGGGCCGGCCCCGATGAAGTGGACGGTCACGAGGCGTTCTCCCGGGAGGTGAGGGTTTCGGCGGCGGGTTTGACGGCGGACCACTGGGTGACCGGCATCGCCTGGCGCCAGCCGGTGAAGCCGCCGACCGGGACGGCGTGCGCCACGGCGAGCCGCAGCAGTTCGCCGCCGTGCCGCCGGTACCAGGTGGTGAGCAGCGCCTCCGACTCCAGGGTCACCGTGTTGGCGACCAGCCGGCCGCCGGGCGGCAGCGCGGCCCAGCAGGTGTCGAGCAGACCGGGCGCGGTGAGGCCGCCGCCGACGAACACCGCGTCCGGGGCGGGCAGTCCGGCGAGCGCGTCCGGGGCGGGTCCGGTGACCACGCGCAGCCGGGGCACGCCGAGGGCGGCGGCGTTGCGGGCGATCCGTTCGGCCCGCACCGGGTCGCGTTCGACCGTGACGGCCCGGTTGTCGCGGTGGGCGCGCAGCCACTCGATCGCGATCGATCCCGAGCCGCCGCCGATGTCCCAGAGCAGTTCACCGGGGACGGGGGCCAGGGTGGCCAGGGTGGCGGCGCGCACGTGCCGCTTGGTCAGCTGGCCGTCGCTCTCGTACGCGGCGTCGGGCAGGCCGGGGACGACCGGGGTGCGGGGGCCGTCGGCGCCGAGCTCGACGGCGATCAGGTTGAGCGGGTCGCCGGGCGGGTGCGGCCAGCCGTCGGCGGTGCCGTCCAGCTGCCGCTCGCCGGGCCCGCCGAGCTGTTCGAGGACCCGCAGCCGGGCGGAGCCGTACCCGTGCGCGGAGAGCAGCGCGGCGACAGCGGCCGGGGTGGCGGCGTCGGCGCTGAGCACCAGCAGCCGTCGGCCCGGGTTGAGCGCCAGGCGCAGGGTGTCGAGGGGCCGGCCGACCAGGCTGACCACCTCGGTGGCCTCCAGCGGCCAGCCGAGCCGGGCGCAGGCGTACGCGACCGAGGAGGGGTGCGGCAGGATCCGCAGCCGTTCGGGGCCGACGGTCTCGGCGAGGGTGCGGCCGATGCCGAAGAACATCGGGTCGCCGCTGGCCAGGACGACCGGCCGGCGGTCCGCGTACCGGGCGAGCAGGCCGGGGACGGCCGGGCGCAGCGGGGACGGCCAGGGCACCCGTTCGGCGCCGACCTCCTCGGCGGGCAGCAGGTCCAGCTGCCGGGGGCCGCCGATCACGGCCCCGGCGGCCCGCAGGGCGGCGCGCGCGGTGGCGGCGAGTCCGGGCCAGCCGTCGGCCCCGATCCCGACGACGGTGATCGGGGGTGGCTGCTGGGACACCGGGGGGCTCCTCGGGGCGGGGTCGTCGACGCGGGGTGTGGGCAGCCTACCTGGCGGTATTCGGCCCGCGGTCGGCCAGGGTGCGGGCCCGGACCGGCGGCGCCGCGCCGTCCTCAGTCGCGCCGTCCTCGGTCGCGCCGCCGCCAGTCGCCGGAGGCGATGAGCACCGGGTGCGCGCGCAGCCGGGCGCCGACGGCCGGTCCGGCCAGGTACACCCAGGCCGGGGCGGTGCTGCCGTCCTCGGTGCGCACGGTCAGCCGCTCGCGGACGTACTCGCCGCCGCCGTCCGGACGGCAGTCCTCCAGCCGGTCCAGCGCCGCGAGCGCCTCCGGGTAGGCGGCGGGGCGGATCGTCACCAGCTCGCCGAGGATCCGCCGGCCCGGGGCGGCGTCCGGCACGGCGTACGGGAACCCGGGCCCCGCGTGCAGCGCGGCGCCGTCCAGCACCGCCGGCCGTACCGAGGCGCAGCGGCCGGCCAGGAACACCGCGTGGTTGCGCTCCCCGGTGAGCAGGGTTCCGTAGACGAAGAAGGGGAGGGCGGGCGGCACGGGGACTCCTCGGGGCCGGGGGGGCGCGGACCGGTGTTCGATGGTGACCGCCTGGTGATACCCACTGGCGCGCGGGGTGGCCGATGCGGTGTCATGGCGGGTACATCTGCCAGCACCGTCCCGGGGGGACACCCATGACAGCTCCAGCCGAACGCGGGTCGGCCGGGCCCGCGACCGCCCGCCCCGCCTCCGCCGACGCCCTCGCCGATGTCCCCGCCGATGTCCTCGCTGACGTCTCCGACGGCACCGGCAAGGCCGGCGAGGCCACCGCCGGACGGCTCGGCGCCGGGGCGTGGACGGCGCTCGTGGTGGTCTACGTGGTGTGGGGCTCGACCTATCTGGCGATCCGGATCGCGGTGGAGACCATGCCGTCCTTCCTCTCCGCCGCCGCCCGCTTCCTGACCGCCGGCCTGCTGCTCGTCGGCTTCGTCGCCGTTCGCCACGGCCGGGCCGGACTCCGGGTGGACCTGCGACAGCTGGGCTCCGCCGCCCTGGTCGGACTGCTGCTGCTGACCGGCGGCAACGGACTCGTGGTGCTCGGCGAGACCTCCGTCCCCTCCGGCCTGGCCGCGCTGCTGGTCGCGGCCGTGCCGCTCTGGATGGTGCTGCTGACGGCGGCCGGGGGCGAGCGGCCCAAGCGCGCCGAACTGGCCGGCGTGCTGCTCGGACTGGTGGGCCTGGCCGTGCTCTCCGCCCCCGCGATCGGGGGCTCGATAGCCCCCGCCGGGGTGGTCGCGATCATCTGCGCCACCCTCACCTGGGCGTTCGGCTCCTTCGCCAGCAAGCGGATCCCCATGCCCGGGAACGTCTTCGCGTCCAGCGCCTACCAGATGCTCGCCGGAGGGCTCGGCAATCTGCTGATCGGACTGGCCCGGGGGGAGGAGCGCGGGCTGCGCCCCGGTGACGTGTCCACCCGGTCCTGGCTGGCGCTGGCCTTCCTGGTGGTGTTCGGTTCGCTGGTCGCCTTCACCGCGTACGCCTGGCTGCTGCGCTCCGCCCCGCTGACGCTGGTGGCCACCTACGCGTATGTGAACCCGGTGGTGGCCGTGCTGCTGGGCTGGCTGGTGCTGGCCGAGCCGCTGACCGGCCCCACCCTGCTGGGCGGGGCCGTCGTGGTCGCCGGCGTGTGCCTGGTGGTGAGCGTCAGCCGCGGCTCGGGACGGCCCTCGGCCCGGCGGTCCGCCCGGAAGGCCGTCCGGGAGGAGGCCGTCCAGGAGGCAGCCCGGGAGGTAACCGTCCGGGAGGCCGGCCAGGAGTCCGCCCGGCGGTGAGGCCGGGCCCGGCACCGGCTCACCCGCACCAGGTGGCGAGCAGGGTGCTCAGGGTCACGCCCGGACCGAGCCCCAGCAGCAGGCCGCGGGCGCCGGCCGGCGGGGGTGTGCGGTGGGTGCGGGCGAGGACGGAGAACACGGTGGCCCCGCCCAGGTTGCCCTCCTCGGTGAGGACGTCCCGTGAGTGCCGCAGGAACGCCGCGTCCGCGTCGAGCAGTACCCCGAGCCGGTCCAGGATGGCCGGGCCGCCCGGGTGCAGCACGCCGAAGTCCAGCTCCCGTCCGCCGTGCCGGTCCAGCCAGTCGAGCAGCGCCGGGCCCAGGTCGGTGACCGAGCGGAGCGAGGCCCGGGTGGAGGCGAAGTGGTCGCCCCGGTGGTCCGTCAGCTTGCGGTAGCGGTCGGTGGTGTGCGGGATGGTGTACTCGAAGCAGTGCTCCAGCCTGAGCCCGGGCGTGCGCTGCTCGGCCGTGACCACGGCCGCCGCCGCCGCGTCGCCCCAGAGGCCCTTGTAGATCTGGTCCTCCACCGAGGTGCGGGTGTTCTGGTAGAGCGAGGAGAGCGACTCGGCGGCGACCACCAGCACCACGGCGGCCGGGTTCCAGGCCAGGAACCGACGGGCCGTGAGCAGCACATGGGCGCCGCCCGCGCAGGCCAGCTGGCTCATCGGCAGCCGGCTGATGTCGGGGCGCAGGCCCAGGTTCTGCTGGAGGTGGACGTCCAGCCCGGGCACGGCGTCGCCGGTCGCGCTGGAGACGATCACGCAGTCCACCTGCTCGGGCC
>NZ_JZWY01000222.1:0-405 GCF_000966955.1 Streptomyces sp. NRRL S-495 | reverse complement strand
AGTCCACCTGCTCGGGCCGGACGCCCGCCGTCAGCATCGCCTCGGCGGCGGCGTGTTCGGCGGCGGCCAGCAGGTCGCCGAAGGTCGTGGCCTTGCGCTCGGCGGCGGTCCGCTCGGGGGAGGAGACCAGCTCGTAGGGCCGGAAGTAGCGGCGGGTGCCGGGCAGGTTGCCGAGGGCCAGCCGGACGGTCTGGGCCTGCCGGGCCGGGTAGTCGGGGTTGCGGTCGAGGATGTCCTCCCGGATCCGCTCGGCCGTCACGGTGTGGGGACCGAGGGCGAGGGCCGGGCAGGCGACGAAGGCGGGGGCGGACAGGGGGGTGGGGAGAGCGGGAGTGGGGGCCGTGCTGGGCATGCGGATGGTTCCTTGCGGCTGCGCGCGCCGCGTCCGGCCGGACGCGACGGCCG
>NZ_JZWY01000221.1:0-31338 GCF_000966955.1 Streptomyces sp. NRRL S-495 | reverse complement strand
CCCCGCCGCCGTCCCCGCCCCTGGCCCGGCCGTCGACCGGGAGACCGCCGGTCACCTGCGCGGATGGTCCGATCGCGCGATCCGGCGGGGTCCCTCCGGGTGGACCGGTCGCGGTCCTTCCGGGCGGACCGGTCGGGGCCGCGTCAGACCGCGTACGGAGGACGCCCGGCCCACCAGTGTCCGGGGGCCTCGGCCTCGCGGCTGGTCCAGAACTCGATGATGCCGCCGACGAACTCCTCGGCCGAGAGCACGCCGTCGCCGTCCAGGTCCAGCCGGCGGAACGCCTCGTCGGCGTCGTCGCGGGAGAGGGCGGAGAAGTGGCCGCGCTGGAAGACGAAGAACTCGCCCGCGTCCACCGTTCCGCTGCCGTCCACGTCGGCGATCGCGAGGAAGGCCTCGGCCAGCGCGCCGAACACGGTCCGCGCGGCCACCGGGTCGTCGGCGAGCGAGCGGGTCGAGGCGACGAACTGGGCGCGGTCGATCGAGGTGGTGCCGACCGGCAGATGGGAGACGTGCAGGTCGCGCCAGATCGCGAGGTAGGCGTCGACGATGCGCTCCTCGGTGCCGGAGCCCTCCGCGTGCCCCAGCGAACGGGCCACCGCCCGGCCCATCAGCACATGGTCGTGCTCGGTCAGCCGGCCGTCCCCGTCGGCGTCGAGGTGGTCGAAGCCGTGGTGGATCCTCGCGAGCAGTTTTTCCTCGGACACGTTTCTCCCGGATCGAGCAGATGCCCTGTCGGACCGTCACAGCGGTCGTTCGCTGCACGCTAACCCGCCCGGTACCGGCCGCGCAGGCGAAGACCCGAACTGTCGGCCGACCGCGCGCGCCCCCGTGGACGGCGCCCCCGGGAGCGCGATCCGCTCAGCGCGCGGCGGCCAGCAGCTCCCGGGTGTAGTCGGTGTGCGGGGCGGCGAACAGGCGGTCACGGTCGGTGGATTCGACCAGTCGGCCCCGGTGCATCACGGCCACCCGGTCGCAGAAGTGGCGGACCACCGCGAGGTCGTGGGAGACGAACAGGAAGGCGACGCCGAGCCGTTCGCGCAGTTCCATCAGCAGATTGAGGACCTGCGCCTGGACCGACACGTCCAGCGCGGACACCGGCTCGTCGGCGATGATCAGCCGGGGCTCGGCCGCGAGCGCGCGGGCGATCCCGATCCGCTGGCGCTGGCCGCCGGAGAACTCGTGCGGATAGCGGTCCAGGTGGTCGGCCGGCAGACCGACCTGCTCCAGCAGTTCGGCGGACCGCTGCCGTCGCTCGCCCGCGTCGAGCGCGGTGTGCAGGCGCAGCGGGGTCTCCAGGGTCTGCGCGACGGTGCGGCGCGGGTTGAGCGAGGCGTACGGGTCCTGGAAGACCAGCTGGACCTCCTTGGCGAGCCGCCGCCGCAGCGCCCGGTCGGGCCGGGTGGCGTCCAGGCCGTCGTACCGGACGGTGCCGGCGGTGGCGGGCTGGAGACCGGCCAGCACCCGCGAGGTGGTGGACTTGCCGGAGCCGGACTCGCCGACCAGGCCGAGCGTCTCGCCGGGGGCGATGCGCAGGCCGAGCCCCTCGACGGCCCGCACCGGCTCGGACCGCGTTCCGGGGAAGCGGCGGCGGCCGGGGAAGTGCACCGAGAGGTCCTCGACCTCGACCAGCCACCGCCCGGTAGTGGCCGTCGCCCCGGACCCGGCGGACGTCGCCGTCGCCCCGGAGCGGGAGGACGGCAGGGCGGTCGGCCGGGGCGCGGGCGAGGGGTCGTCGACCGTCGGCAGCGGCGTGCCCGGCACCGAGTCCAGCGTCAGCGCGGCGCCCACCAGGGCCCTGGTGTACGGCTCCCGGGGCGCGGCCAGCAGGGTCGGGGTGGGTGCGCTCTCCACCTCCCGGCCGCCGCGCAGCACGAGGGTGCGGTCGGTGCTGCCCGCGACCACCCCGAGGTCGTGGCTGACCAGCAGCACGGCGGTGCCGTGCTCGCGCTGCAACTCGCCCAGCAGGTCGAGCACCTGGTCCTGGACGCGGGCGTCGAGCGCGGTGGTGGGTTCGTCGGCGATCAGCACATCGGGGTTGTTCAGCAGCGCCATCGCGATCATCACCCGCTGCCGCATGCCGCCGGAGAAGCGGTGCGGGTGGTCGTCCGTCCGGGCGGCCGGGATGCCGACCCGGTCGAGCATCCCGGCGGCCTTCCGGCGGGCCTCGGCGCGGCCCGCGCCGGGGTGGTGCAGCCGGTACATCTCGGCGAGCTGCGCGCCGACGGTGTGGAAGGGGCTGAGGGAGGTCAGCGCGTCCTGGAAGACCAGGGCCACCCGGCCGCCGCGCACCCGTCGCAGCACCTGCTCCCCGGCGCCGACCAGCTCCTGCCCGTCCAGCCGGACCGAGCCGGTGACCGTGGTGGTGCGCGGGTCGTGCAGGCCGAGCACGGCGAGCCCGGTGGCGGACTTGCCGGAGCCGGACTCGCCGACCAGGCCGAGGACCTCGCCCCGGGCGAGGTCGAAGGACAGGCCCCGCACGGCGTGGACGGGTGCGCCGCCGCGCGGGTCGGCGAAGCTGACGGAGAGGTCGCGGACGCTGAGCACCGGCGGTTCGGCGGCGGGCGCGGCGGCGGGCGCGGGCGCGGCGGCGGTGGTCCCGGTCGCGGGGGAGGGGGTCATGGGGAGGCTCCAGGCGGGAGGGCGGCGGGGGTTCAGCCGAGGCGGATGCGCGGATCGAGCCAGGCGATCACCAGATCGGCCAGCGCGACGAACAGCACGACGAAGCAGGCGGCGAGCAGCACGGCGCCGACCACGGCCGGCAGGTCCTGCCCCTCGACGGCCTCGGTGGCGAACCGGCCCACGCCGTTCAGCCCGAACACCGTCTCGGTGATCACCGCGCCGCCCAGCAGCGCGCCCGCCTCCAGGCCGAGCAGCTGCACCAGCGGTCCGGCGGCGCCGCGCGCGGTGTACTTGAGGTGGGCCCGGAGCCGGCCGAGGCCCTTGCCGCGGGCGGTGCGGACGTACTCCTCGTCCATCGTCTCCAGCAGCTGGGAGCGCGAGAGCCGGGCGAACACGGCCGAGTTGACGAAGCCGAGGACGATCCAGGGGAGCAGCATGCCGCCCGCCCAGGCGGCCGGGTCGGTGGCCGGCGGGGTGTAGGAGGGCAGCGGCAGCAGTCCAGTGGTATAGACCAGTCCCCACTGGGTGACATAGCCGAGGAAGTAGATCTGCACGCTGGCGCCGATCAGGGTGAAGCCGGAGAGCAGCCGGTCCGTCCGGGTGCCGTGCCGCAGCGCGGCGACGAAGCCGGTGCCGAGTCCGAACACCACCAGGACGGCCAGCGCGCCCGCCGCCAGCGAGACGGTCACCGGCAGGTGGTCGACCAGGGCCTCGGTGACCGGCTGGTGCAGCCGGTAGGAGTAGCCGAGGCAGGGCGCGTCGCAGTGCAGGGTGGAGCCGTCGACGTCCTGGACGTCACGGCCGGCCACGATCCCGGTCAGATAGTCGGTGTACTGGGTGAGCAGTGGCTGGTCCAGGCCCATGCTCGCGCGGACCGCCGCGACCTGACCGGTGTCGCAGCGCGGACCGCAGGCGGCGCGGGCCGGGTCGGCGGGGGCGGCGTAGAAGAGGGCGAAGGCGGCGGCGGAGACCGCGGCCAGGACGGCGAGCGCCTGGAGGATCCGCCGCAGGGCGAAGGAGAGCATGGTGGCCGGTCCGGGGTCGGGGGGCGTCGGGGCGGTGGTCCCGCCGCGCGCCGCGCGGGGCGGGCGGCGGGACCACCGGGGGTGTGCGGGGTGTCAGGCCTTCAGGTAGAGCCAGGCGAGGCTGACGGACCCGTAGATCGGGTGGACGAACGCGCCGCCGACGTTGGAGCCGCGCAGCTGGTTGACGTTCGGGTAGGCGAACGGCAGCACCGGCAGGTCCTTCATCACCTTCTGCTCCAGCGCGTACAGCTCCTTGGCCTTGGCCCGGGGCTCGCCGATCTGGTTGATCCGGTCGATCTCCTTGTCCACCTCGCCGTTGTGGTAGCGGGCGGAGTTGAGGTCGCTGTTGGCGCGTCCGTCGAACGAGAACGGGACCAGGGTGGAGGGCGTCGGCCAGTCGACCGAGCTGGTCTCCTCCCACAGGTCGTAGGGGGAGTCGGCGCGGTGCGCCTCGTCCAGCAGCGCCTTGGGGTCGATCGGCTTCGGCACCAGAGTGATGCCGGCCTTGGCGAAGCCGTCCACCAGCACCTGCGCCACCCGCTGGCCGTTCGGGGTGTTGGCGTACGCGTAGGTCAGCGCGGCGGGCGGCTGCGCGGCCTTGGCCAGTGCGGCCTTCGCGGCGTCGGGGTCGCCCTCCGGCCTGGCCGGGTTCAGGTCGTACTTCTGCCAGTCGACCAGGGCGGGCGAGCTGAGGGTGCTGGCGAGCTCGCCGGCCCGGCTGCCGCCGAGGACCTGGCGGGCCTGCTGGCGCGGGTAGGCGAGGTTGAGGGCCTTGCGGACCTCGGGGTCGGTCACCCGCTCGTTGTTGATCATGAGGTAGGTGACGAAGGCACCCTGCCGCCCGGCGACGACCAGGTCCTTGGCCTTCGGGTCGGTGTCCACGGTCTGGTACAGCTCGGGGGAGAGCGGGGTCGACACCGTGGTGGCGTCCGCGCCGCCGTCGCGCCCGGAGAGGATCTCCTGGTTGATGTTGAGCGCCTCCTTCCCGAAGGTGAAGACGAACTTCTCCGGGTACTGGCTGCGGATCGGGTCGGTCTCCGCCTTCCAGTGCGGGTTGCGCTCCAGCACCAGCCGGGTGTTCTGGACGTGCTCGACGATCCGGTACGGGCCGGTGGAGAACGGCAGCCGGTCGTAGTCGGTGCCGGTGTCCTTGTCCTTGCGCACCGGCGAGGAGGAGGACTGCGCGGCCATGTACGGCACGTCGGCCTGCGGCTGCGGGAAGTGGAACACCAGGGTGCGGTCGTCCGGCGTCGCGATCGCGGCGAGGTCGCCGTCCTGCGGGCCGGCGTACTTCTTGCGGGCGTCCTCGTAGCTGGCCTCGCCGGTGAGCCACTGCGGCCAGTACGGCGGGCCGACCTCGTAGCCCTTGCCGAAGGAGCGCTCGATGCCGTACTTCACCTGCTGGGAGGTGATCGGCTGACCGTCCTCCCAGGCCACGCCCTCCTTCAGCCGGTAGGTCCAGGTGCGGCCGTCGTCGCTGGCGGTGCCGGTGTCGGTGGCGAGGTCGCCGACCAGCTTGGCCTTGCCGTCCACCACCTGGTACTGGGTCAGCTGGCGGCCCCACAGCAGCGAGGTGTTGTAGGCGGCGCCCGCGTACACCTTCTGCGGGTCGAGGTGGCGGAAGTCGGTGGTGTTGTAGACGTTCACCGTGCCGCCCGCGCGGGCACCGGGGACGGCGGGGGCCGGTCCGGCGCTCTCCTTCTCGGTGCCGAGCGCGGCGGTCAGCGGCGAGGCGTCCTTGGCCGCGCCGCCGGGGCCGGCCGTGGTGGTGGTGCCCGCGCCGGCCGAGCAGGACGTCGCCAGCAGGGCGGTCGCGACGACGGCGAGGGACGGTCTGATCCAGCGCATGGCGAATCTCTCCTTGCCCCGGGGTCTCCGGGGCGGTCGGGTGAACTGTCGGGTGAACAGCGGAAGGAAGGAAGAGCGGTCGGTCGGACCGCGGCCGGGGACGGCCTCAGCGGGCGGCCCGCGGGTCCAGGGCGTCCCGGACGGCGTCGCCGAGCAGGTTGAAGGCGAGCACGAAGAGCAGCAGTGCGACGCCGGGGAAGAACATGTACGTCGGGTCGGCCCGGAACACCTCGGAGCCGCGCGAGATCATCCGGCCCCAGTCCGGGACCGGCTCGTTGATGCCCACGCCGAGGAAGGACAGCACCGCCTCCGAGGCGACGAACGCCGGCACCGCCATGGTGGCGTGCACCAGGAGCTGCGCCCGGACATTCGGCAGGAGTTCCCGGACGACGATGTGGAATCCACTGGCGCCCATCGCCCGGGCGGACTGCACGAAATCCCTTTCCCGGAGTGAGCGGACGGTGGCCCGCAGGGAAAGCGCGAGCGGAATCCAGCCGAACGCGGAGAACACCAGCACCAGTACCAGGAACTGCATCCACTCCGGCTCCGCGGTGCCCGGGTCCACCAGCCGGGACTGGATCACCGGGCTGAGCGCGAGCAGCAGGAGCAGGGTCGGGAACGCCAGCAGGACGTTGGAGAAGAAGCCGAACACCCGGTCGGTGATCCCGCCGAGGTAGCCCACCGCGACCCCGGCCAGCACCCCGAGGGCGGTGGTCACGGTGGCCGAGGCGAAGGCGATCAGCAGCGAGGTGCGGATGCCGTAGAGCAGCTGGGTGAACACGTCGCGGCCCAGGCCGGGCTCCAGGCCGAACCAGAACTCCCCGGAGATGCCGCCGTTCGGCGCGATCGGCAGGCCGCTGTCGCTGAGCAGGCCGGGCGCGTTCTGGCCGTAGTGCTCGGTCGGGTTCTTGCCGTACAGCGCGGCGATCAGCGGGGCCGCCAGGGCGAGCAGCAGGAAGAGTGCCACCACGCCGAGCGCGACGGCCCCGGTGCGGTCGCGGCAGACCCGGCGCAGCAGCCCCGGCGGGGCGGGCCGCACGGGCGGCGCGTCCGATGCGGCGACGTGTTCGACCACTGCCATGACAGGAGTACTCCCCGAATTCCGTGCCGCCCCATGGGTGTGGGTGCACCGACGTACATTTCCGGCGTCCTCCCGGGGGTTTCCCGGGGCGCCGCCGAGCGCCATCAGATCGGACACCGAGGACTTTCCGCAAATCATTCCGAAGGCGTCGGAGAAGCGGTTCCCGGGCTTTGTTTCGGGAATTGTGACGGCTTCATTCCGCCGCAATACAGCCGTAGCACAAGAACGGGCACAAGTGGACAAAAGGTATGTCATGTCCGCTGTCGTCCCGCATTCTGAGATCTCCGCCACAGGCCGTCCGGCGTTGGTACGATTCCGGCGGGCCGCGACTGGCGCGCACGGATGGAATCGACCATCGGGAAGCGGCCCCGTGCCGAATCACGACGCAGTTGCCGAGCGCCTGGGCCCCCGACCTCCCCTTCAGGAGACCGCCATGGCCCCGCAGCCGCACACGGCCGCCACCCCCGCCGCCAACACCGCCTTCCGCTCCGCCCTCGACGTGGTCCGCGAGGTCGAACCGCGGATCGCCGCCGCCATCGGCCAGGAGATCGACGACCAGCGCGCCTCGCTCAAGCTCATCGCCAGCGAGAACTACGCCTCCCCGGCCGTCCTGCTCACCATGGGCAACTGGCTCAGCGACAAGTACGCCGAGGGCACCGCCGGCCGCCGCTTCTACGCCGGCTGCCGCAACGTCGACACCGTCGAGAACATCGCCGCCGAGCACGCCCGCGCCCTCTTCGGCGCCGACCACGCCTACGTCCAGCCGCACTCCGGCATCGACGCCAACCTGACCGCCTTCTGGGCCGTCCTCTCCCAGCGGGTCGAGAGCCCCGCCCTGGAGCGCGCCAAGGTCCGCAACGTCAACGACCTCACCGAGGCCGACTGGGCCGAACTGCGCCGGGAGCTCGGCAACCAGCGCATGCTCGGCATGTCCCTGGACACCGGCGGCCACCTCACCCACGGCTTCCGCCCCAACATCTCCGGCAAGATGTTCGATCAGCGCAGCTACGGCACCGACCCGGCCACCGGCCTGATCGACTACGACGCGCTGCGCGCCACCGCCCGGGAGTTCCGCCCGCTGATCCTGGTGGCCGGCTACTCCGCCTACCCGCGCCGGGTCGACTTCCGCCGGATGCGCGAGATCGCCGACGAGGTCGGCGCCACCCTGATGGTCGACATGGCCCACTTCGCGGGCCTGGTCGCCGGCAAGGTGTTCACCGGCGACGAGGACCCGGTGGCCCACGCCCACATCGTCACCACCACCACCCACAAGTCGCTGCGCGGCCCGCGCGGCGGCATGGTGCTCTGCACCGAGGAACTCGCCGAGCACGTCGACCGGGGCTGCCCGCTGGTGCTCGGCGGCCCGCTCTCGCACGTCATGGCCGCCAAGGCGGTCGCCTTCGCCGAGGCCCGGCGCCCCGAGTTCCGGGACTACGCCCAGCGGGTCGTCGACAACGCGCAGGCACTCGCCGAGGGGCTGCTGCGCCGCGGCGGCACCCTGGTCACCGGCGGCACCGACAACCACCTCGTGCTCGTCGACGTCTCCGGCCACGGCCTGACCGGCCGCCAGGCCGAGGCCGCGCTGCTGGACTCCGGCATCGTCACCAACCGCAACTCCGTGCCGGGTGACCCGAACGGCGCCTGGTACACCTCGGGCGTGCGGATCGGCACCCCGGCGCTCACCACCCGGGGCCTCGGCACCGCCGAGATGGACGAGATCGCCGGGCTGATCGACACCGTGCTGCGCGCCGCCACCCCGGCCACCACCGCCGCCGGCGCGCCGTCCAAGGCCCAGTACCTGCTGGACCCGGCGGTCGCCGAGGGCGTCGCCAAGCGCGCCGCCGACCTGCTCGCCGGCTTCCCGCTCTACCCGGGTGTCGACCTGGCCTGACCCGCGGCACCCGCCCGGCCGGGGCCACCCGCCCCGGCCGGGCCCGGCCCGGTTCCCCGCCCGCTCCCGGGGGCCGTGCTGATGACAATCGGGTGGTCGGACGGCACTATGGGACGAACCGTTCCCGCGTCGCGCAAGGGTCTCGGTCAACTCCGCGCACAAATTGCCGGGGCCCGAAATTCTTTGCTCCGAGCCCGCGCAACTCCGCTCCGTGGCGAGTAGATTGCAGCGAACTCGGGCACCCCGGACTACGGTCGGTGTCAGGCCGGGTTGCTCCCGTCTGCCCGCACTGCCCTCCGGGCCCGGCCGCGGACGCGGACCGCCCGGACCGTCGCAGGGCCGCAGCGGCCGACCCCGAGTCCGGAGATCGTGCCCAATGGTCGTTCGTACCTGTTAGGAGCCGCCTCGTGACCGACGCCGCACTCAGTTCCGACCAGCAGCGACCTGCTGAACCGGGGGTGCTCGACGACGTGCCCGGGTGGTTCTGGGACCAGGACCGTCACCTCTTCGACTGGTTCCTCGGCCGGCAGGAGAAGGCCGGCCGCTCCGGGGACCTCATGGAGATGGGCGCCTACCTGGGTCGCAGCGCGATCGTCATCGGCTCGCACCTCCAGCCGGGGGAGGCCTTCACGGTCTGCGACCTCTTCGACTCCGACGCCCCGGACGACGAGAACGCCGCCGAGATGGACATGTCCTACCGCAGGACGCTGACCCGCACCGCCTTCGAGACCAACTACCTCGCCTTCAACGAGCGGCTGCCGGAGATCGTCCAGGCCCCGACCTCGACGCTGGCCGGCGGCCGGGTCGCGCCCGGCGCCTTCCGCTTCATCCACATCGACGCCTCGCACCTCTACGAGCACGTCGCCGAGGACATCCAGGTGGCCCGGACGGCGCTCGCCTCCGACGGCATCGTGGTCCTGGACGACTACCGCTCCGCCCACACCCCGGGCGTCGCCGCCGCCACCTGGGAGGCCGTGTTCAACCACGGACTGCGGCCGATCGTGCTGACCGACAGCAAGTTCTACGGCACCTGGGGCGACCCGGAGCCCGCCCAGCTCGACCTGCTGGCACGCCGCGGCACCCTGCCGCACTGCGACATCAGCAGCGAGTCGGTCGACGGACACCGGCTGGTCCGGATCAGCGGGAGCGACGCGGGGGCCGAACCGTTCCGGGTGTCCCGCCACCACGCCCGGCTGGCCGCCGAGGCTGAGCACCGCGCGGCCGAGGAGGCCTTCCGCGCCGCCGAGCGCGACCGCGAGACGGCCGACCGCGACCTCGCCGACCGCCGCGCCCGCGCCGCCGAACGCCGCCGCCCCGCCAACGTCGCCAAACGCGCCGTCGGCGACCTCCTCCCCCCGGTCGTCACCTCCGCCATCCGCCGCGCCCGCCGCGGCTGACCGCCCGGGGCCTCCACAAGGCGAAAGTGCCGGTCGGGATCTCGCCCGACCGGCACTTTCGCCCCTGGCTCAGAAGCCCGTCGCCCCGAAGAACCCGGCCGTGCGCCCGTCCGGCGTACCCACCAGGGCTGCACGGTCGAGCAGAATGTTGTTGTTCTCGCAGCTGGTCTCCGGCAGTAGGAGGCAGGCATGGCAGGCAGCCAGATCGAGCCCGTCTGCGCCGCTAGCCTCGGATTCCATGCACAGTGGATCGTTCGAGCACCAACTCGCCCGTTGCAGGGCCGAGCGCAGACCCGCGGCGAGCCGGTCGGGTTCCCCCTGGGCCACGATGCCGCCGAGGCTCCCGGCGGAGTCGCTGGTGGCCGTGTAGATCAGGATGCCCGCCATGTCCTTGTCGACATAGAGCCGCTCGCGCAGAGCAGCCGCGGGGTAGCCGCCGTCCAGGCTCCACTCGTTGATCAGTACATGGGCCAACGAGTGGAGCAGCAGATAGCGGGGAGCCGCGGGTGAGCGGGGAGCGGCGCCGGCGCTTCCGGCGCGGTCCTCCAGGAGGCGCTGGTGGTTCTCCCGGACCCTTCGGGCGCGGGAGACCGGCCCGGGGGTCTGCTCCCACTCCCGGAGCCGCTCCTCGTCGAGCCGGACGAACACGCCTTCGCCGGAGACCTCCATGGCCGGGAGCCAGTTCTGCGGTGTGCGCGAGATCCGGGCCCGCCGCGAAGGGGCGTCGGCCATGCTGGGCTCGTCCACCCGGGTGAACGACTCGAGAGCCCGCACCTCGCGCAGCCGGTGCAGCAGCATGACCTGTTCGATACCGTGCGAGCGGGTGAGCGGCAGGACGGAAGAGATCGGGGGCTCGCAGACGAAGTCCTGGTGCTCGGCGTCCTCCCGCTCCGGGTATTCGCGACGGAGCGTGTCGTACTCGTCACGGTAGATCTTCTCCCGCAGGCTCTGCGATCGCCCGTCCGAGGTCCCCTCGACGACCGCTCCGGCCTGGCGCCACTGTTCGACCAGATCGACGACCTCGTCGGCGGAGTACTCGGGGTGCTTTCGGAGCACCCCTTCGACCTCCAGGAAGCCGCGGATGCCCGCCGGTGAGGCGTCCTTGAGCTTGTCGTAGTAGCGGGACACGAGCTTGGCCAGTCCCTCGCTCCACGGGGGGATCGACAGCGCGGAGTGCACCACGGGGAACCAGACGGAGGACGAACCGCGCTGGAGGGTGCGCGGCCGGAGACCGCACGACTCGTGGGGTTCGTCCTTGAGCCAGGGAAGCCGCCCGGTGCAGCTGAGCCCGAGGTCCTTGAGGGCCTTCCGCCGGAAGGCGCCCTCCATGGACACGGGGTCGGCACCACAGCTGCAACTCACGACCACGCCGCGGAGTGAGGCGGTCGAACCCTCCGTGCGCAGGGACAGACTCCCGCCGCAGGAACCGCCGCTCGGTCGCCCGGTGCCGCGGTGCACCCAGTGCCAGTAGGGGAAGTCGTCCAGATGGCCGTTCTCGCAGGCCACGACGAATCGGGACGGTACGAGATCCTCCGAGCAGAGCGAGCACTCCGCCTTTCCGGCCGGGGAGTTGAACCGCTGGAAGGGGGCCAGTGAACCGCACTGCGGACAGGAGTACACGAGGGGGAACCGGGTGGCACGCACGCCGTCCCTGGCCCGGGTCGGGTCGGGAGCCGGCGGCAGCCGGAACCCGCTCACGCCCAACTGCTGCGCGAGGCGGGGTTCCACCACCGTGACCGCCTCGGAGGTGTCCCAGGAGTCGATGCCCCGGACCATGAAGGACTCGTTCTCGACTGCGATCATGGCGCCGACACCGTACGTGGTGACGAGCTGGGTACGACGGATCTCGCCCAGGCGGCGGGCGGCGCGCACGGGCGAGGCCAGGGGGCCGCGACGACGGGTGCGGGGCGGTAGGGGGCTCATCGCTTCAGCGCTCCTCGAAGAAGGGGGACGACGCGTCGACGTCGCGCAGGCTCCACAGCGTGGGCCATCCGGTGGCGTTCGGGCTCTCGTCGTCGTAGCTGCTCAGCAGAGCCGGAGTCCGCGTACCGCGAGGCGCCTCGTAGACCAGGCTCGGCGAGAGATGCGCCGCGTCCCGCCACTCTTCGACGAGCCTGTTGAAAGCGAGGGTCGTGGCTTCCAGCTCGTGCGGCTCGACCTGCGCCACCCGCTCGAGCACGGCGGGACGGACGAGTCGTTCCAGGGCGGGGAGGAAGTCCTCGATCCGGGCCGCCCGGTCGTTCGCGGCGGCCTCGGGGAGCATCAGGCGGGTCAGCGCCACGACGACCGCGTGCAGCCCGCGGTCACGCGCCCGGGAGGAGAACGGCGTGACACTGCTGGACTCCACCTCCCGGTACAGCGCCGAGTGGAAGTGGTGGAAGTCCTCGTAGTGCGAGCGGTCCCGGGAGCGGGCCGAGTTGAGCATGACGGCAACGAGACCGGGGTGGCGACGGCCGACCCGGCTGGTGGCCTGGATGTACTCGGCAGTGGTCTGTGGCTGTCCCATCACGGCCATCAGACCGAGCCGACCGACATCCACCCCGACCGAGATCATGTTGGTGGCGAGCAGAACATCCAGCACGTCGGCCTGGGGGAGTCCCCGTTCGAGTTCCTTCAGCCTCCTGGAGATGTCGCTTGCGTTCGCCCGGCTGCTGAGTTCGGTGAGCCCGTTCACGGTGCGGGGCTTCGACCCGTCGCGTGCGGCGACGTACTCCAGCCGGTCCTGCACGTCGTCGAGGACCTGCAGTTCGGCGGCGGACAGCAGTCGCAGGCTGTTGAAGTAGCCGACCAGGGTCCAGTAGGCGTCCTTCACATCCGGGGGAGCGTCGTGCACCGCGGCACGGTGCAACAGCGCGGCATAGACGCGGATCAACAGGGTGGACTGACTGGTGCTGGAGGTCAGCAGACCGACGTAGCGGCGGGCGGCCGTCCTGTCGGGGGGTGTCTCGACCGCGAACCAGGAGTCGCGGGCGTCCAGACCGGCCGGCGGGAACTGTTCCACCCGGCGTGCGAAGAGGCGCGCCCCTTGCTCGTCCGCCCGTCGGATGGTGGCGGTCGAGGCGATGATCTTCGGCCGGGCCGCCAGGGTGTCCACCGCGGTCTCGTACAGACCGGTCAGGGTGCCGAGCGGACCGGAGATCAGGTGCAGCTCGTCCTGGACGATGAGCTCGGGCGGCCGGGTGCGGCCCGGGCGGTCCCGGTTGAACAACGCTGCGGACTTCTCCCGCCAGGGCATGGAAGCGAACTTGTCGACGGTGGCGATCACCAGGGTCGGCCGGGCCCGGTACACGGCCTGGTCCACCAGATGCACAGGGAGGCCGGTACGGAAGTCGCAGGCCGTCGACGGGCAGAGGATGTTCATGCGCTCCTTCACCTCGTCGACCGCGTAGTCGGCTGCCGACAGCGGTTCGCCGCACCAGGGGCAGTTCCGCAGCTGCACCGGGTTCTCGGTCTGCACCGAGCGGAGCGGGTTGGCCACGAGCTCGGCGAGCTTCTCGGAGGCGACGGCCAGTGTGTTGGGCGTCGCGGAGCGCCCGACCCACATGCCGATGGAGATCTCCTCCCGCCCCAGCGACTCCCGATCCGCCAATCGCAGTCTCTCCATGGCGCAGATCAGGGCCGTCGCCCGCTCGAACTGCTGCAGGGTCAACAAACGCAAGGTGTACCGCATCAGCACCGTGACACCCGCGCCGTCCTCGCCGTCGCGGAGCCGACGGAGGAAGGTGGTGAAGGCGATCAGGGCCAGGTAGGCCTCGGTCTTGCCACCACCGGTGGGGAACCACAGCAGATCGGCGACACCGCGGTCCTCGTGCTCGGAGTCGACGATGCCCGCCAGGCACAGCAGGACGAAGGAGATCTGGAACGGTCGCCACCGACCGGCGCGGACGTCGGGTGCGTCCTGCCGACCGTTCTTGACCCAGTCGCTCTGCGCCCGCTGCTCGGCCATGGCAAGGTTCGCCAACCGGAAGGCCCGGAGGACCTCGGGCCGCGCCGGGTCGGCCAGCAGGTCGACGCCGACGCGCATGCGGCGAAGTGCGTGTCGGCAGCGGTCGATCTGCTCGGCGGCGGTTCCCCGGTGCCCGTCGAGTGCCGGGGACCGCATCTGCGACTCCTGGGCGTCCACCCACTCCTCGTACCCGGCGAGCAGCCGGTGGAGTGACGCGACGACATCCTCGGCATCGGCGGTTCCGAGGCCGTGCATGGTGAGGGCCCCGGTGTCGATCAGCGGATTCGATTCCGTCAGCAGGACTTCGTGTGCGGGTACGAACTCGGTGCGCACCGCCGCGACGGCCGCTCGCCCCGTGGCAGGTTCTCCGATCGGAGAGGGGGACGAGTCCCACTGCGCGGCACACCCGTGGCCGGTGGCGAAGCTCGGCGCGTGACGGTGGAGCAGCCGGCTGAGTGCCTGTTCGGAGTCGACTGCCGCCAGTGCGGCCGGTCGCTCGACGAACGGTGCGGAGCCCTCCGGTACGCCGGTGACCTCCAGCACCGGTTGGTAGAAGCAGTGGGCGTCACGAAGGTCGTACGGGCCGATCTCCAGACTGTTCACCACGGTCGCGGTCACCGTCACGGTGTCCTCCGGACCCGAGGCCGGACGGACTAGGACCCGGAGTTCGAGACCGGGGTGCAGGACCGTCGGAGGCAGGTTCCCCGGGGAGGTGATGTCGACCTCCACGGCCTCGGGGTCGAGGGGGACGCGTCGCCAGTTCTCCTGTTGGGTCTTCGTCGTCCGCGCCTCGGAGCGTTTGGCAGGCACGGGCCTGCCCTCCTCGTCCTGCGGGACGTAGACGCCTGCCCGAACGGTGAAGCGGATCCGGCGCGCGGCCGTGGGGGCGACGGCGAAGGTGAGGCCGATCGAGGAGGGCATGCGCATGTTGGCGAGCGACACACCGAGGTCCGCGGCGGCTTCCTCGGCGTCACGTCGGGCCGTGAGTGGAGCGCTGTCCAGTCCGTCGCGTTCCGCTTCCAGCTCCGGGACCTCCGGACGGACCTCGTCCGACCGGGTTCGGGGGAAGAGCACACCGATCGGATACACGGTGATCGGCGCATCGTCCGTGAGGACCTCCTCCTCGCCCCCCACGGGGCCCAGCAGGTCGGAGCGGAGCGCCTCGAGAAGGGAATCGCACATCTCGTAGTGGGCTGTGTACGGCGAGTCGTTCATGCGGACCCCTCCTCGGTGTCGGCGTTCGTCGGGGCCTGCCCGTCGTACCACTGGAAGCGACCGAGACCGCAGAGCCGGGGGGCCAACCAGACTCCCCGATTGTCGAGGCCGGCCCGCTCGGCCACGGCGGCGTCGCCGGCCACGCTCTCGACGCAGTCGACCCGTAGTCCGGTGATCAGCGGTGGCCAGTTCTCGACCCCGGAGTGCGCATTGCGGCGGAGCATCCGCGACAGGTCCGTGCGGAACCGCTGCGAGACGACTGCGACCTGTCGCCCGTCCACGGTGACGGCGTACGGCGGCGACTGGTCCGGGGCGACCGGGATGCCGTGCAACAGCACCAGCTCCGCCCGCGCTCCCGGAGCGACCCCGGTCCGTAGGTTCTCGAGCAGCCTGACCGGATCCGCCCGCAGATCCTCCGCCCCCGGCGGAAGCTCGTGCGACACGTCGTCACCGAGGATCTCGATGCCGTTGCGTGCCCAGGAGCTCCGGCCGCCCAGGTACCAGCGGTCGAGCCGGCCGTCCTTGCGGACCTGCCACGAACTGGGGGCGTCCAGCACGTACAGGTCGTCCCGGGCCCGGGTCATCGCGACGTAGAGGAGGCGGGCCTCCGCCGCCGGATCGTAGTCGTACTTCTTCTTGGCGACGCGTCGTGGTTCCTTCAGCACGCGTGGTTCGACGATCAGCACCCGGTCGAACTCGAGGCCCTTCGCGCGGTGGACGGTCGAGACGACCAACGACGACGGCAGCGGGGCC
This sequence comes from Streptomyces sp. NRRL S-495, assembly GCF_000966955.1. Lineage (NCBI taxonomy): Bacteria > Bacillati > Actinomycetota > Actinomycetes > Kitasatosporales > Streptomycetaceae > Streptomyces > Streptomyces sp. NRRL S-495. The sequence continues at coordinate 15,560 of NZ_JZWY01000221.1, read as the reverse complement.
GTGAGCTCGTCCGGGAGCCGTCGCTCGGCGAGTGCACGATGGAGTGCCGCCAGATCGAGCACGCCGCGGGCGCCCCTGGCGACCTTGCGCACGGACCGCCACAGCGCGTCGGGACCCGAGCCGGGTGGGAGTTGGAGGCCGTCGAGCAACTCCGTGAACCGGTCCTGCTGGAGCGTCGAGGCGTTGGTCGAGGCGAGCAGACCGGCGATCCACGCGGGCGCGGAGCGTTCCTGGGCCGACCGCTGGACGGTGTGGGGCACCCCGGCGTCCGCCAGGCGGCCGGAAACCATCAGGGCCTGGCCGTTGTCACGGCACAGGATCGCCGTGGTGCCGGGGTAGTCGTGGAGCGCGGCCTGGACGAACTCGGAGTCCAGGCTCCCGAAGTTCGGTGCTGTGAGCAGCAGGGCCCGCAGATCGCCGTGGATCCGTTCGGCCTCGGCGGCCGCCGCCCCGGGGTCGCGTGGCAGCCGCTGGAGCTGCGGACCGAACCGCAGGGCCGACCTGACCTCCTCGGTGCGCGCGCGGAAGTTCTCCCCCAGGAACAGTTCGACCAGGTCCTCGCCGAAGCTCGCCCGGAGCCAGTCCCGGAAGCGGTCCGTCTCCTCGGCGCGTCGATCCGGGTCGGAGACCTGGAAGCCGTACACGGACTGGGCCGAGTCGCCGACCACGGTGAATCCGCAGTTCTCCTGGAAACGGTCGAGCAACGCCTCCACCATCTCCCGGCGGGCACCGACCAGATCCTGGACCTCGTCGACGACGACGTGGGCCGGAACGCCATGCTCGCCGACCTCGACGGCGCCGCGGTCGATGGCCTCGGTGGCTGCCTCGATCCGCCGGTCGAACGGCAGGGTGCTCCAGTCGGTCTCCGGGTACGCGCGGTTCAACAGACCTGCGGCCCAGGCGTCGAAGGTCTGGGCCCGCACCCGTTGCGCGGCCGAAGGGCGGCGTCCGATCCGCTCGGTGAGTTCGCGGACCGCGGCTCGGGAGAAGCTGAGCACCAGGATTTCCGAGGTCTCCAGCTCCTCGCGTTCCACGAGGGCGTCCAGGCGTCGGACGAGCGTGTGGGTCTTTCCGGCTCCTGCGCCGGCCGTCACCAGCACACGAGCGTCCCAGGGCTGGTCGACGACGGTCTGCTGCTCGGCGGTGAGCACATGGTTCTCGAGGATCGGCGAGGTCACTTCTCCGCTCCCCACAGGTACTCGAAGTCGGTGAAGGCGAGTCGCTCCCCGAAGTTGGTGACGTTGTCCCGGACGTTGAGGATCAGGCAGATCTCCTTGCCACCGTTCCTGGGACCGCGCAGGCCACGTCCGATCATCTGCTGGTAGATGTGCTGGCTGTAGGTCGGACGGGCCACGACCACGGCGCGGGTGGCCGGCGCGTCGAAGCCCTGGGTGAGCACACCGTAGTTGGTGATCACCTGGATCCGACCGTTGCGGAAGGCGTCGATCCGTTGGCGCCGGTCGCTGACCGAGGTTGTCGAGTCGATGGCGGTGGCGGTGATCCCTCGGTCCACGAGCTTCGCGGCGAGGAACTTGGCGTGGGCCACGGAGGTGGCGAACACCAGGATCGGCCAGTCGGAGGGCATGTCGGCGATCTCGTCGATGATGCGCTGATTGCGCTCGTGGTCGTCGGCCAACCGTTGTTCGGCCCCCTTCGGCAAGGTCGCGAACGTTGCGGACCGCTTCAGCTCGTCGGGGTTGAGGGAGATCGTGCCACCGGCCAGCTCCCGATGACGCACCTCTGCCAGCACCCCGATGTGCTGCAGCTGCTTGATCGCATCGGCCAGATCGCCGTCGAACACCCCGGTGTCGAGGCGCTCGCCGAAACGCTGGACCAGGCGTCGGGTCAGTTCCTCGTTGTTCCGGTAGGGCGTGGCGGTGAGTCCGACCAGGTGCCTTCCGGTGCGGTGCTGGGTGAGTTCGAGCAGCTCGAGCAGCCGGGTGTAGCGGGGCGAGATGGCGGTGTGGGCCTCGTCGACCACGACGAGCGAAGTGTCCTCGCGCAGCCAGGCGTAGTCGTCGGTGTCCAGGCACTCGGCGAGCTTGGCGTCGGTGGCCACGACCAGGTGGATGCGACCGTCGACGGGAGTGGCCGAGTTGGACGACCACAGTCGACTGATCACCAGCGGGCGCTCGGGGCCGACCTTCGACCAGACGAACCGCCAGCTCTGGACGGCCTGTTCGCACAGCTCCTCGGTCTGGGCGATCCAGAGTACGGGCCCCGGACGGGACTCGCCCTCCCGGATCCAGCGGATCACGCCCTCGGCCGTCACCCTGGTCTTGCCGGCGCCGGTCGGCAGGCTCAGCATGCCGCGCTGTGGTGTGGGACTCTCCAGCAACCGGAACAGCGCCTGGGCGAGTTGCTCCTGGTACGCGTGCAGCGACGGGAACTCCGACGGCCCGTCGACCTCCAGCCGAGGGTCGAGCGACGGCGCCCGGGCGCCTGCGAAGGGGTCGGGGAAGCCGAGGTCGGTGACGAAACGGCGAGCCTTGTCGCTCCCGTTGAAGGAGGTCGGGGCCCGGGACGGGAACTCCAGGGCCAGGTCGCGGACGTGCTCCGCGAGGATCGACTCGCCGTGCGAGTTGAAGGCCATCTCCGCGATGCGGCGGGCCTCCGGCTGCTCGCCGCGCTCGTCGATCTCGCTCTCCAACAGGCCCGGCGGCAGGCCCCGGGTGAGCGCATCGGCGCCGATGAGCAGCGCGATCTTGTCGATGACGCTCTCGGCCTCCCGCACGGCCCGCAGGCGGGCCTGGAGCTGCTGGTCCTGCTCCTGACGGTCCTGAAGTTCGAGCGCCTGCCGGCATCCGGCCGTGCCGAAGCCCCACTTGAACTCGGTGTCGGCCGCGACCAGGATCTGCAGTCGATCGAGGGAGTCGAGCACGAGCAGGGTGTTGCCCTTGCGCGCGGCGGTGAGAGGGGTGGGCTCGGCACCCCTCTCGGTACGAATGACCTGTTCGAGCTCGGAGCAGCGCTGGATCTTGAGGTTGCTCCCGGCGTTGCCGATCCGGGCGCGCACGGTGGTGAATTCGTCGAACAGGGAGACCGGCGGACCGTTCTTGGCGGCCCGAAGCTCCTTGGTGATGACGTCCGAGACCTTGAGCATGCCCCACTCCTCGACCATCGCCTTGGCGGTGGCCGCGTCCGACCGGTCGGCAACCAGGACGGCGGGCAGCTGTTCGCGGACCAGCTCCTTGAAGTCGTTCTCGTTGGTCGCCACGGCGATCTTGCCGTCGGGGCGGCTGTCCCAGCTGTTCCCGATCCGGCACCGTGTCAGCACGCCTTCGGGGAAGTCGAAGCCGACCCGGAGCAGCAGGGCATAGGCACGGCCGATGAAGGCGTCGTCCTCGCTCTCCAGCACCCGGTCGAGCAGCGTCGCCCACCGACCGGGGGGCACGGCCTCGGCAGTGGTGGGCATCCCCAGTCGCTCCGCGACGTCCGCGCCGAGGTCGGCGACCGGCAGGACCCCGGCGTACTCCTTGAGCTGCGGACCCACGGCCTCGCCGACCCGGGTCATGCCCATCGAGGTGTTGACGCGCCCGTACTTGTTGACCATCCACCGCAGTGGGGAGAGCACTGCCTTGCGGGTCGCCGCCTGGGCACCGTACTGGCTGGTCCACTGTCGGACGATCCCCATCTCGGGCAGCGCCGCCACGAATCCCGCGCGGCCCTCGTCCGAGAGCGTCTCGAGAAGGTGCAGCGGTCCTGCGGTCGGGGCGCCTTCGAGGGTCAGCCTGGACAGGCTCGGCCGCGGGGCGTTCGAGGGCAGGGCCCGCAGGTGGTGCTCGTGCACAACCTCCCGGTACCTCTCGAACCATGGTTCCTGGTCCGGCCGGTGACCCGAGGACGGTCGATCGGTCAGTCCGAGGTCACGGAAGACCGGCCGGTCGCTGCCGTGGAAGTCCACGTCGACGGCGATCGACCGGTCCCGGCTGCCGTCGGCGGGCACCACGGGGCCGGGAACGAGGCAGTCGCGCATGGGGCGGAATCGACCGTCCACGGTCCGGACGTGCAGGGTCTCCAGCGGCTTCGGGACCTTCGCACGGATGCGGTCGACCTGTGCGTTGCCACCGGCGCTGCGCAGCAGCACCCAGAAGTTGGCCCAGTCCCCGGCCCCGTAGTGGTCGAACCCCTGGTCGAGGACGCCCTCGAAGCGCCCCTGGGCGTCGGCGACCCGGATGCCGATGTTGTGCAGGTGGCGGGCCATGTCGTTGCGCCCGGAAATCCGCGGGTCGACGTAGACCATGTCGTCGCGCAGCGCGTCCTCCGAGGTGCGGTGGAAGATCTCACCGGCCACCGGGGCGACCATGCCGTGGTCCTCGGTGAGCACGATCCGCGCCCGGCGGGCCGCCGCGGTGATCTCGGAGTCCCCACGCAGTCGACGGGACTGGTCGGTGAGCACCATCGAGGAGAGGATCTCGATGGCGTGGCAGGACGCCTCCGCCGTTCCGTCGCCGACCAGCGCCTCGAGCCAGGTGGTGACGCTCTCGGGTTTCAGCCCGGTCTCGTCGAGGATGTGGTTCATCTTGCCGCGACGCAGGGCGTTGTCGGCGGCATCGACGGACGGGTGGATCCAGTCCTTGGGACGGCCGGGGTACTCGGACCAGATCCGCACCCAGTCCTTCTCCAGGTGCGCCGGTGTGATGCGCAGGTCCGCCGGGATGCGCAGCTCACCGTCCTGGTCGGGAAGCGAGGGCATGCGGTTCGCGAGCGACCAGATCTGCCGGAGCAGGTAGTCGTCGGCCCAGTTGAGGGACTCCTTGGTGCGGCCCGGGAGCAGCGGCAGGTAGGCGGCCGGGTCCTCGGCCGGCATCAGGGCGGGGATCGTGCGCACGACCAGTTCGGCCGCGGCCCGCAGGAGTTCCAGATTGAAGGTGTTTCCGTCGAGCAGGTGCTGACGGTCCTCGTTGGTCTTCCACGGAGCGTTGAGGATTCCGCTGAGCGACACCTCGTACTTGGTCGGGAAGAAGGCCCAGAACTCGCCCTTCCCCTGCGGCACGGTGTGCAGACCGTTCTTCACGGTGTACTCCGGCACCGCCCAGGAGATGTCGAGGACCGGCCGGTACTGCAGCTCGCCGGCGCTGTCGCGCACACCGTCGGTGGGCCGGTGCGCCACGGAGTACACCTTCCAGTCCTCGACGGTGGACTTGGCCCCCCGGGTGATCTCCTTCAGCCGGCGGTGGACACCACTGTTCTCCACCGTGATCTCGCGGCGGACCGGGGGCATCGTCCGGTGGTCAAGCAGGAGAACCTCCCCGACGTGCGAGGAGAACAGCTGGAACCGGGAGGGGAAGGGGTCGACCTTTCGGCCGTCGCGGCCCTTGTGGCCGTTGATGTCGTGCCCGAGGCGTTCGGCGGCGCCCGGCAGGAGGGGGAGCCGGACGACCGTGCTGGCCCACTTGAGCAGGCTGGCGAGGACGCTGTCCTCGGCCCGCTCCCGGTCGACGTCGAGCGGCCGGGCCATCCGCAGCACCGGGGTGTCCACCTCCAGCGGCCCGGTGGCACCGAGGGCGGCGGCGATCTCCCCGGCGGACCAGTCGCGGTCGAAGCCGAAGCTGCCGCTGGTGCTGAAGAACTGCGGTGTGTCGCTGACGGAGAGCACCGACTTTACGCCGACGCCGAAGCGACCGATCTGACCCCCCCGCTTGCGCGAGACGCTCATGCGCAGGATGGTCTCGGCGCCCTCCGCCGTGACCGCTGTCCCTTCGTTGGCGCAGTAGAGGTGGGTGTCCGTCAGGACGACGTGGAGCTTTCCGCCGGGCGCCGCCGCGATCTCGTCGGCCCCGTTCTGCACGAGCTCGAAGAGCTGGCGGTCGCCGTAGCCGCCCTGGGTGATGCGGACCTCGCCGTTCGCGTGCTCCTGCACGAGACCGGGATCCACCCGGTACGTCTGGAGCACCACGGACGACTGTCGCAGCACCGTGGCGATGACGGGGGATGTGGAGGGGTCGGCGAACTGCCGGTCACTCATGGAGCACCTGTTCCGGGGTGTGTCCGAACGATCACGTGGGGTGGGGGTGCCGGCGCATGGTTGGCCGGCACCCCGAGTGGTGCGGTGGTGCGAGCGGAGGGGAGGAGCCCGATCAGCCCCGGACGCGGGTCGTGATCGTCGTCGTCACCGTGGTGGTGGTGGTGGTGGTGGTGGTCGTGACGGTGCCGGTGCGGGAGCGACGGGTGTGCGAACGGCGCATGCGGACCCGCACCCGCCCGTGCCGCCGCCCGATCGGACGCGGCCGGAGGCGCATGTGGACGGAGGCGCTCGGCTCCTCGGCGGAGGCGCGGGCGCGGAGGAGGAGCTGCCGCCAGTAGTCCAGCTCGGCGACGGTGAGGCAGTGCCGGGTCAGGAAGGCGGCCTGCTCCCGGGTGGTGGTGAGCGCATCGAAGTCCGCGATGCGACGGGCGATCCAACGGTTGTACGACATGATGTTTCTCTTCCCCTCCGACACGTGGACGCGGAAGCGCCCACAAGATACACCTCACCCCTCAACGGCCTTGGCCGGAGTGGGAGTTGTTGCCCCCGTGGCCCACGAGCCTAGTGCGTTGGCGGCGGCGCTGTCGACCCCGTTCCGAGGAAGATCGAAAACTTCTCGACGGGGCCTGCTGGCGCTGAAACGAGCATGCCGCGTCAAAGGGAATTTGACAAGTGTGATCACGTCAATCGAGGTGCTAGTCTGATTCCACAAGCCCGCCCGTCCAGGGCGGAAGGACATCGGAAGCGGTCGGGAGAGGGGTCGATGGAGGAGGAACACTTCGGCGTGTGGTTGGGGCGCCAGCTGCGCCGCGCCGGGATGTCGCAGGCCGAGTTCGCCGAACAACTGGGGCTCACCAGGGCCGCGGTGTCGGCGTGGGTCACCGGCCGGGCGCAGCCCCGGCCGGACCTCATGCCCAGGATCGCCGAGCTGCTCGCCACGGACGTGGCCACGGTCGTCACCCGGGACACGGACGCCGGAACGACCAGGCCGGTCCGATGGCACCACCGGCTCGCCCACCAGGACGGCGGCCGCGAGTACGGCAACGCCGCCGCGTTCGCCTTCGACGCCAACCTCGCGGTGCTGGCGCGCGAGGCCACCCAGAACAGCCTCGACGAGCGACTGGACGCGACCCGGCCGGTACGGATCCGTTTCACCCTGCACGAGCTGACCGGCGAGCACCTCCACTCCTTCCTCCGGGCGCTGCGGTGGGACGACATCGAGCCGCACTACGACGCGGCCGCACTGTCCCGCCAGAAGGTCGGTCGGGTGGTTGCCGAGGGGCTGCGCGGCCTCCGCGGCCTAGGTGACGAGGAACCGTCGTTGCTCCTCCTGCGGATCGACGACTACAACGCATCCGGCCTGACCGGCCCCGAGTACGGCGACGGGCGGTTCGCCGCCGTGGTCCGCCGCCAGCTCGACAGTCACAAGAGCAGCGACCGGGCGGGCGGATCGTACGGACTCGGCAAGGCCACCCTGTGGGCGGCGAGCAGGCTGGGCCTGGTACTGATCAACAGCACCCTGTCCGCCGCGCACGAGGGTCGCACCGCCCGGCGGGTGGTCGGCAGGCTCGACCTCCCATGGCGAACCGTGGACGACACCGCCTACGCGGGACCGGCGTGGCTCGGCGAACCCGACAGCGAGAAGGAGCACGAGGGCGTCTCGCGTTCCTGGTGGGCGGACGAGCAGACCGTTGCCGACCTGCACCTCGACCGCGACGGCGGCGATCCCGGGACGTCCTTCCTGATCGTCGGGGCGCACGACGCGGCGGGCAACTGCACCACACTGCAGGAGATGCAGAACGCACTGGTCACCGCCCTCGCCGACAACTTCTGGGCCGCGATGACGGCGGGCCGCTCGACCCCTGCCCTCCTGGAGGCCTCGGTCCGGGTCCTCCACAACGGGGAGGCCGTCCTGCCGGAACGACCGGTCGACCCCCGGGAGCACCGACCCGCGCTCACCCATGCTCTTCGGGCCTACCTCGACGGCGACACGGTGGAGGAGCTCACCGCCGCCGACCAGGTCGCCGCGGTGCGGGTCGCCCTGGACGTCCCGGCCCTGCGGTCCGACGGACGCCGGGTCAAGGGGGTCACCCACGAGGCCGTTCTCCTCGTCACCCCGGCCGACGACTCCGACGAGGAGCACAGCCGGATCGTGTGCATGCGCGGCACCCGGATGACCGTCACCTCCCGGCGGCCGCGCAACCTCGGGTTCGGCGCGGACCCGTTCCAGGCCGTACTGCTGGCGGGCTATGCCACCGGGGGGGACGACGCGGCGGTGCACGCCGCCGAGGCGTTCCTGCGCGCCGCGGAGCCCCCCGAGCACGACCGTTGGGGTACGACAGAGGACCTGACGGCGACCTACGCCAACGCCCCGAGGAAGCTGTCGGACTTCAACACGGCGATGGACGCGGCCCTGCGCGCGATCGTCGGTCGCCGGTTGGAGCGGCAGGAGTCTGCCGGGCCGGAGGTGCTCCGAAACCTGCTGCGTCTCGACCTGCCGGCCGCCGCCGCGCGGCGGGTGGACGGGCACCCCGCGGTGGAACGGACCAGGGGGCGGGTCGATGCTTCCGGTGCCTGGACACTGGACGTGGTGGTGAAGCTTCCACCGCGCGAGGACCCGTGGCAGTTGACGCCGGTCGTCAAATTCGACGTCCGGTCCGGTGGGCGCCCGTCGCTCAAGTGGGCGGAGCTGTCGGCCGTCGAGAACTGCAGGATCGTCGAGGGCCGGATCCTGGTGGACCCGGAGGCCCGCACGGCCAGGTTCACAGGCACCACTGCTGTCGGCAGCCATCCGGTCGCCGCCGCCCTCGCCGGTGTGATCGTGGAGGTTCAGCAGGCCCGGGAGGTCGCCCAGTGAGCACCGTCTACCCCTACCCGACCCTGCTGGGCAGGATCGATGTCTCGGTCCGGAGGGCGAGCATCGACGGCCGGGACCTGCCGCTCTCCTACGTCTCCGAACGGGAGCACGTTGTCGCCCTGCACCAGATAGACCGGGACGACTGGCGTGAGGGGGTGCTCGAGCTGGAGGTCACTGCTCCCGGCGACGAACTGGCCGACGGCCCGTGGGCTGCGGTGACCTGTGTCGCCATCCTGACCGAGGGCGCCACCAACGCCCGTACTGTCACCCGGCTCGAACGCAGCCGCACCGACCGCAAGTGGCGCGGCGAGGTGGTGGTCCGCCGGAGCTCGCACGTGGCGCGTGCGACTCTGCAGGTCAGTCTGGTCGGCAGCTACGACGGCGTTGACGGTCGGGTCATCGGAACGGCCGACGAACCCTGGTTCGTCGACCTCCTCGCCCGAACCCCGATCCGGCGCCGCGAGATCGAGATCAGACAGGAGGACTTCCGCGACGGTCCGCTCGAGTGGCTGCACCCCTTCAGGGACTCGCCGTGGCTGGTCGAGACCACGGGCGATCTGCCCGTGGTGTACCTCAACACGTCCTTCGAAGGCCTGACCGAACTGCTCAACACCCCGCGCGGTCCGTTGGAGAAGGCCACTGCCGGGCTGGTGGCCGCGCAGGTGGCGGGGGAGGCGTGGACCGCCATGTTCCATGCGGCGCTCGGCGACGTCGAACTCGACGAGGACGGTAGGCCCGAGCTCCCCGACGGCTGGAGAGAAGCCGCACTGCGTGCGATGCTGCCGGACGTCCTTCCCGGTCGACCCCTCGCCGATGCCCTGGCCGAGGCGCACGCCCGCCGACGCGAGGGGCACGGCTGGGCCGAACTCCAGTCCCGTATCCAGTTCGCGGCGGCCCGCCGGGCCCAGGTCCCCAAGCAGCTGACCACCGCCGTCCGAACCGTCTCGCGCAACCAGGAAGGTGCAAGCCGTTGACCCGGCCCGGAATCGACACCCCCGACCGGCTTGCCGTGTTGTCCCCGGCCGTCGCCGCCAAGTATCTGACGGTCGGGGTCCGCGCCGGCCGGGAGCAGCTGCCCCAGGTGGCGCTGCTGCGCGCGAGCGAGGCCGTCGACGACGACTCCGGCCGCTGGGACACGGCTCCGGTCCGGGAGCTCCTCGACGAGGCGATCCGCCGTTTCGGCGACTCGCCCACCGATGCCGACGCCTGGCTGTCGCCCCGGCTGCACGCGACACTCCGGTTGACCCGGGCGGAAGCCGCAGGGCCCGGCCTGTGGAATTTCCTCGCCCTGGTGGTCGCACCGGACTACGTGCTGTGGCGCCACCTCCCGCGCGGCGAGGCGAAGGACGACGAGCCGCCGAAGGTCAGCGCTCCCCGATTCACGGGGATCCACTACACCCAGGCCTTCGCCCGCCTGTGGTGGGCGGCCGAGCTGTTCCGTGACGGAGGCGACTACCGGCCGGTCGAGATCGCCTGCCGGAACCAGGACATGCTCAACACGGCGATGCGGCTGGACGCGATCGACCACCGTCCCACTGCCCTGGCCATGGTCCGGGTCCTGAAGGGGTTGGCCGAGTCGGGTGCCACTCGACTGGGTGACCGGGTCAACGCCCTCTGCACGGCGGTGAACGCGGCCGGCAGCACCTTGATGTACGACGTCATCGCCCAGGACGACCTTCCCGATCCGGACGCCCTGGTCTCCTGGGTGGCGGAGGCGGACACGGCACCTTCGGTCCCGTGGGACCGGCTGCCCGACGGTCCGCCCGAAGAAGCGGTGCGCCGCGACTCGGTGGACCGACTGGCCCGGATGTTCCAGCAGTTCAGCGAACACGCGCCGCTGCGGGACCGTGGGCGCAAGCACGAGGCTGAGGCGACGTCGTGACCGAGGGGTGGGGCGACCCCTTGCACGAAGGGGTCGCCCCACCCCTCGGTCACCGGCTCAGGCCCCGACGGTCACCGGTGCCTGCTTGTCGGACGCGACCTTCTGCTTCCACTCGTCCACGGAGTACATCGTGGACGTGCCGTTCGAGGGCTCCCAAGTGTCGAGGGTCTTCAGGGCCACCTCGACGTCCCCCGACCCGCGACGGAGGGCCGCGGCCAGGACGTGGACACCGAGACGCGGCGGAATGGCGTTGCCGATCTGCTGGGCCTGGTCGTTCCCGCGCCACGGGTAGTTCGCGGGGAAGGTCTGCAGGACACCGGACTGGGGGAGGCCGAAGCGCTCCTTGTTCTTGGGGTCGAGGGGGATGTCCGGGCGCTCCAGCCAGTTGCGGGAGACCTTGCCGGTGACGGTGAAGGCGGGCTCGTCGTGGCCGCGACGACCGCGGGCAGCAGGGTCACCACCGGTGCCGTAGTTCGACACCACCTCGTAGGGCGTCCGGACGTCCTTGAGCGCCTTCCCCATGGTGACCCAAGGCTGGAGACCGGCGTCGTGCGTGTCCTGGGCCGCACCCTTCCGGAACCGCCGATGGGTGGGCTTCGGGAACTCGACCACGTCGCTCAGCACCGAGTCCGCCGGACGCTTGCGTGCGATCAGGATGGCCCGTCGCCGGGTCTGCGGCACGCCGAACTCCTCGGTGTGCAGGACGGTGCATTCGGCGCTGTAGCCCCGCTCCTCCAGGATGCGCTTGTACTCCTGCCAGACCGGGAGTACGGCCGGCACCTGCTCCAGAACGATCGTGTCGTACCCGGGAGCGCCGTCGGCGAGGGCGGTGAGTGCCCAACGCAGTGGCTCCAGGACGAGGCCGGTCCGTTCGTCCTCGAGAGCGTCGAGCTCTCCCCGTACGTCCTCGCCCTTGGCCATCCGCCTGGCGAAGTCGAGGACCTGGTCCAACGCCTGCCGTCCCGCACCCTTGCCCGCAACGGTGAAGGTCTGGCACGGCGGACCGCCGGCGAGCACGTTGGCGTCGAAATGCCCGGGATCCAGTAGGCGGACATCGCCCTTCACCGTGGCCAGTCCGGCTGCGGTACGGGTCTGGCACGCGTTGTCGTCCCACTCCACGCCCGTCACCGGAACACCCAGCACATGCGCGGCCATGTCGAGGCCGCCGGGGCCGGCGAAGAGATCCACGATCTTGAATTCGGGGGTGGTTTCGGGCGAAGACATGGGGTCGATCCTAGCCCGCCAGCGCAGCGGCGATCGAACCACCGACGGCCTCGGCCAGCGGTGGAGGCAAGGCGTGCCCGATCTGGCGGTACGCGGGTGTCTTGAGACCGTGGACGATCCATTCGTCCGGGATGGCCTGGATCGTCGCTGCCTGACGGAGGCTGATCTGCGGACGCCCGTCGACAGGGAAGTCGGCGTCCGGTGGATTGTTGCTGAGACTCTTGCCCTCGACTCCCAGCGTCGCCCAGGCCCGCTTGCTACCGGTGGGACCGAGGTCCGGTCCGCCGTGAGTGCCGGATCCGCCGACGAGGGCCGGCGCCGGACGGTCGGCGTGTGCGGCCCACCGCTCGGCTCCGGTCCAGCCGTGGGAGGCCATCGAGGCGCCGAGGGCCTGGCCGACGGTGAGGGGCGGACAGTCCGCCGGCCGGGGCCAGGAGAAGTCGACTCCACCCCGATCGGCGAACGCGACGAGAAAACCGCTTTTGCGGTTCTGGGGGACACCGAAATCCACGGCGTTCAGAACTGCCCAGTACGACCGGTAGCCGGCATGGGTGAGTTCTTCCTCGATCCAGCTCCGGTCCTCGGCGAAGGTGTCCTTCTCGACGAGATCCGAGAGATTCTCCAGCATCAATGCCCTTGGTCGGACGGCGGTCATCAGCAGCACCGCCGCACGCAACACCCTGCGCCCGGCGTCGTTCCCCGACCGGCCGGCAGTGGCGGCCGACTTGATCCGGGGCAGTCCGCCGCTGAGGAGGTCGACGTCGTAGGTCTGGGGATGGTCCTCCGGATCGAAGTCGACGACGTCCTCGCACAGCACGTCCCAGTGCGGCCGGTTCAGCCGGACCGTCCTGCACGCGTTGTCCTCGTTGTCGATCAGCATCACCGGGTCGAACCCGGCCCGCTCCAGTCCGAGAGCCTGAGCACCGACCCCGGAGCAGATCTCCAGCGACGTGAACCTGCGGGACCCCAACGCGCCACCTCCATGAGTCGTTCGACCCAAGACTAGGGGCGGGCACCGACAATCCGGTCGGCCGGGTGGGTCAGGGAGCATCGCCGGGGGTCGCCACGTCCGGCGCCTCCGGCAGGGGCACGTCCGGGCGCAGTCGGCTGTAGACCGTCCGGGCGACGGCGGCCGGGGGTTCGTGCTCCCAGAACCGCAGCACCGTCCAGCCGTCCTCGGCCAGGTGGCGGGTGGTGTCCAGGTCGCGGCTGACGTTGCGGTCCAGCTTGCCGCGCCACCACTCGGCGTTGGACTTCGGGCTGGTCGCGTGCTCGGGGCAGCCGTGCCAGAAGCAGCCGTCGAGGAAGACCGCGACCTTCGGCCCGGGGAACAGGATGTCCACGGTCCGCCGCGGCAGCCCCGGGACCTTGGCGTTCACGCGGTAGCGCAGCCCCCAGCGGAACAGCAGCCGCCGGACGGCCAGTTCCTGCGCGGTGTCGCGGGACGCCTGGCGGCTCATGCGGGCCGCGACGGACGGGGAGGAAGCGGCGGGCGAGGACATGCGACCCAGTATTCCGCAGCCCCCTGACAGCGCCGGAGGGGCGCGGCCCCGGGAGCTCCCGGGGCCGCGCCCCTTCTGACGTCCGGTGCCGGGCTCAGCCGCGTGGGGCTCCGGCGGGCTCCGCGTCGGCGGCCCGTCCGGTCCCGGCGCTGTTCCCAGCGGCCTCGTCCACAGCACTCGTCTCCGCGGCCAGCTCGAGCTTGACGGCGGCGAGGCTGGGGTTGGCCCAGGCGCTGCGGACGCCCCAGGCGTAGAAGGCGAGCGCGATCAGGGCGACGACCAGCAGGTCCCAGCCCTCGGGGAGGTAGCCCTCGCCGCCGAAGTCGGTGGAGCCGGCCCAGGAGACACCGGCCATCACGAACAGGTAGGCGACCATCCAGGCGCCGGCCTTGAGGTGCGGCTTCAGCTCGGCGAACGGCTTGCGCAGCTCGTACCAGGCCCAGATCGGCAGACCGGCGGCCATCAGCAGGATGACCTTGCCGGTGAGCGGCCAGCGGGCCCAGTAGAGGACGAGCGAGCCGAAGATCATGGCGATCGGGGCGATCACCGGCATCGCGCGCAGCCGGACCGGCCGGGGCAGCTCGGGCGCCAGGCGGCGCAGCGCCATCACGGCGACCGGTCCGGTGATGTAGGAGATCACGGTGGCCACCGAGACGATCTCGGCGAGCGAGCCCCAGCCGCGGAAGACCGCGAGGAAGCAGAAGGCGACGACCAGGTTGAGCACCAGCGCCGGGCGCGGGATGCCGGTCTTCGGGTCGACCCGGCCGAAGAGCTTCGGCAGGTGGCCGTTCTCCTGGACGCCGTGGATCATCCGGGAGGTGGTGGCGGCGTAGATCATGCCGGTGCCGCTGGGGGAGACGAAGGCGTCCGCGTACAGCAGCAGGGCGAGCCAGTTCAGGCCCCAGGCGATGGCCAGATCGGCCAGCGGCGAGGTGTAGCCGAGGCCGCCCCAGCCGTTGGCCAGGTCGGCGGTGGGAACGGCGCCGAGGAAGGCGATCTGCAGCGCGACGTAGATCACCAGGGCGATCAGGATCGAGCCGATCACGGCCTTGGGCAGCGACTTGCCGGGGTCACGGGCCTCACCGGCCAGGTTGAGCGGCGACTGGAAGCCGTTGAAGGCCCAGACGATGCCGGAGACCGCCACCGCCGTGAACACCGCGCTCCAGCCGTTCGGCGCGAAGCCGCCGTGGTCGGTGAAGTGCGCGGTGTCGAAGTGCGCCAGCAGCAGGGCGCCCGCGGTGAGGGTGGGGACGACGACCTTGAACACCGTGATCGCCGTGTTGGTCTTGGCGAACAGCGTGATCGCGAACCAGTTCAGCGCGAAGTAGACGAGCAGCAGCACACTGGCCACGGCCACGCCGCTGACGGACAGCTCCTGTCCGTCGAAGAGGCCCTTGGCCCAGCCGAAGTCCCAGGAGCTCATGTACTGCACCGAGGCGGTGGCCTCGCCGGGGATGACCGAGACGATCGCGATCCAGTTGGCCCAGGCGGCCAGGTACCCGGCCAGCGAGCCGTGCGAGTACTGGCCGTACCGGACCATGCCGCCGGCCTTGGGGAACATCGAACCGAGCTCGCTGTAGGTGAGCGCGATGGTCAGGGCGACGGCCGCGCCGATCACCCAGGCGACGATCGAGGCCGGTCCGGCCAGCCGGGCGGCCCGCTCGGCCCCGAAGAGCCAGCCGGAGCCGATGATCGATCCGAGTCCGACCGCGGTGAGGCTGATGGTGCCGAGCGAGCGGCGGTAGTGCTGATGGGATGCCGTCGTCGACTCGGGCTCACTCACCGTATCGGTCCTCTGTCTCGTCGTGTCACTTTGTTTTCCGGACAAACGGGAAGAGCCTAAGGGGCGAAATCGGGCGAAACCTCAGCTGGACCTCAGATTCACCGCAAAACACCCGATCGTTGCCATCTCGTGTCCGAACCTCTGACCTTCGGCGGGGGCGCGCGGAGACAACCGGCGGGGAGCGCGCGGGGCGCCCGGGGGAGCCCCTCAAGGAGCGCCAGGGGAGGCCCTCAAGGGGTGCCAGGGGAGATCCTCAAGGAGCGCCAGGGCAAAAAGAAATTCCCCGTGGGAACTCTTGCGAGTTCCCACGGGGAATCGATGGTGTCCGAGGGGGGACTTGAACC
>NZ_JZWY01000220.1:0-380 GCF_000966955.1 Streptomyces sp. NRRL S-495 | reverse complement strand
CACTAGCACCTCAAGCTAGCGCGTCTGCCATTCCGCCACCCGGACGGGGTGTGTGCTTCGGGGGCTTTTTGCTCGCCCCCTCGGCGACAGAGAGAACATTACCAGGGTTTCGGAGTGCTTCTCACCTGCGTTTCCCCGGTCGGGATGGTGGGGGGCGGCGGTACGGATCGCTGCTGTGCGCGAACCGGTGGTTCAAGGACGGTAAACGGTCGAGTTGCGGTCGATGAACGATCGGTATCGCTCGGCTCTGGTCCGACACGGGCAAGTTGTCGACGCTGCCACAGCCCCGGGGGTGGCTCTCCTAGCCTCTGTGCACCGAGGGCGCCATGAGCGGAACGCCTGATTCCCGGGGCTGTCTCTTATACACATCTCTGAGCGGG
>NZ_JZWY01000219.1:0-1682 GCF_000966955.1 Streptomyces sp. NRRL S-495 | reverse complement strand
GCGAGGAAGAGACGGCGCCGACGGCGCCGGAGAAACGGGTGACCGCCGCGTCGGCAGTGGCGCGCGGCGGTCCCGTCGAGGGGGTGTGGCGTTTCACCGTGCCCGCCGAGCAGGCCTCGGTCCCGCGCACCCGGCACGCCGTGCGGGACCGGCTGCTGGCCCAGGGCATGACGGAGATCCGCTACCAGGAGCTGGTGGACGACCTGCTGCTGATCGTCTCGGAGCTGGTCGGCAACGCGGTGACCCACGCCGCCGAGCTGTCGCCGGAGGTGACCACCGAGCTGGTGCTGCGGGGCGGTTGGGTGCGGGTCTCGGTCGAGGACGGCGACCCGTACCGGCCGAAGGCCCTGGCGGCCGACACCGGGCGGACCGGCGGGCGCGGGCTGCTGCTGGTCAAGAGCGTCACGCTGCAGGCCGGCGGCGTGTGCGACGTGGAGCAGGCGGGGCAGGGCGGCAAGGTCATCTGGGCCTCGCTGCCGCTCCCGCGCGAGGAGCCCTAGGGCGCCGACCCCGGCGGGCGGCAGCCGCCGGACCGGGAGGCGGGGCCTCGGCGGCCCCGCCCGGAGCGCTCTACCAGTCCTTCCCGGCGATCTCGCGGATCCCCGGCAGCGCGGCCTCGAAGACGGTCCGGAACCACACCGAGAACGGCCGCTCCGCCTCCAGCGCGCGCAGCTCCTCGGCGGTCACGAAGGCGTAGTCGTCCACCTCGTCCGGGTTGGGCCGCACCGGCGCGGTGACCAGACCCACGAACAGGTGGTTCCACTCCCGCTCGATCAGGCCCGTGGCCTCGTCCGGCAGGTCGTAGCGGACCGTGCCCGCCTCGCAGAGCAGTGCCGGGGCGACGCCCAGCTCCTCCGCGGTGCGCCGGGCGGCGGCCACGAACGGCGGCTCGTCGGGGTACGGGTGGCCGCAGCAGGTGTTCGACCAGACCCCGGGGGAGTGGTACTTGCCCAGGGCCCGGCGCTGGAGCAGCATCCGGCCCTGCCGGTCGAAGAGGAAGACCGAGAACGCCCGGTGCAGCCGCCCGGGCTGCTGGTGCGCCCAGTGCTTCTCCGCGGTGCCGATGGTCACGCCCTCGTCGTCGACCAGCTCCAGCAGGATCTCCTCCGGAGTGCCGGCGGCGGCCGCGGCGGCGTCGACGTCCGTCTCGACGTCGAGGCCGGTGTCGAGGCCGGTGTCCAGCCCGGCGGGGGCGGTCGGATCGGTCGGCAGACTCTGGGGCATGAGGCCTCTTTCGGCAGCTTCGGGAGCACGGGGAGCAACCACGGCACGCACCGGTGGCGTCGCGCCCCAGTCTGCCGTACGGGTGGCACGGGCGCGGGGCCCGACGCACAACCCGGCGGCCGGGGGGCGCCCGGCGGCCCGGTACGGGTGTCGGACTAGCAGAACTGTTCGGAATGTGTTCGATGTGTGTTCGAGCGTCCGGCCGCGTTCTGGCAGGTAGTCGTGGTCGCCTACCATCACATAGGACACCGCGGCCGCATCTCGCGGCCCCGGCGCGCCACCGCCGGTGACCCGGAAGACTCCCGGGGCCGGGCGCGGCCGCGCTCAGCACGACGGATCAGGAGACCCGCATGATCGGCCTCGTTCTGGCAGCCGGCGCCGGCCGCCGGCTGCGCCCGTACACCGACACCCTGCCCAAGGCGCTGGTGCCGGTCGACGGGGAGCGGACCGTCCTGGAC
>NZ_JZWY01000212.1:0-6804 GCF_000966955.1 Streptomyces sp. NRRL S-495 | reverse complement strand
GCCCGGCGAGCGAGAGCCGGCTGCCGATCTCCAGCACGGTGGGGTGCGCGGCCATCGCCAGCCGCAGGTCGTCGGTGCGGCACTGGCCCTCGGGGCCGACGGTGGCGATCACCGCGCGCTCCAGCCGGCTGCGGCCGCGCGGGTCGACGACCGTGGTCCAGCCGGTGTGGGCGAGGTGCAGCCGCCCCCGGGAGGCCATCAGGACGAGCGCGAGTTCGACCACCCGGTCCGGTCCGCCGGCCAGGTACGCCGTCTCGTACAGCCCGATCCCGACCGCCTCGGACGGCCGGGGGCCCTCCTGACCGGACAGCGCGTCGGCGGTGGCGGTCGCCCGGACGAGCCGGACGCAGGAGAGCACCGCGGCGACGCAGGCCGGGAGGAGGAAGAGCAACCACATGGGGTTGTTGTAGTCCCGGCCGCGCCGCACGCGGAACGCCTTCCCGGAGCGCGATACCGAACTGTGACGTCCGGTGGGCCGTCGGCTCCGGTCGGGGCTCAGGATCCGCAGCCCCCGCCGCCGCCGCAGCTGGAGCCCCCGCCGCAGCTGGAGCCCGAGGAGGAGCCGCAGCCGGAGGAGCCCGAGGAGCAGCTGAAGGAGCTGCCGCAGCCCGAACCCGAGGAACCGGAGGAACCGGAGGAGTCCGAGGAGTCGGAGGAGGAGCCGCACCAGGCGGTGGGGCCGGTCGAGCAGGAGGAGCCGGAGGACGAGGAGCCGGTGCCGGCGGAGGCGGCGACGGCCCGGGCCGACTGGTCGGCGGCCGCCGCGGCGAGCATCGCCTCGTGCAGTTCCGCGTCGCCGAGGCCGTCGGCACCGAGCAGGGCCAGGCCGCCGATCGCGACGGCGCCGAGCAGGACGGCGTCGGCGCCGCTCACGAACGCGCCGTGGTGCGGCTGCCAGGGCTTGCCGGTGTCCATCAGCCCGAGCTGGCGGCGCCCGGCCGGGGTGACCCGGCCCTTGGGCGGCCGGGTGACCAGCAGCGAGACCAGGCCGAGGACGAGCAGCAGCAGCGGGATCCAGAGTGCGGCGTGGTCGCTGCCCGGCTCGTCGGAGTCCAGCAGCGGGGCGGCGACGGCGAACACCGCGGTGACCGCCAGGGCGAGCCAGATCCTCCGGTGTGCGGTCCGGGCCCGGCGCAGCCGCTCCGGGTTGCGCAGCAGTCCCCGGGCGGCCAGGGCGTCGCCGATGGCCTGGACGGCGGGCGCGCGCATCACCGCGACGCGCAGCGAGTCGAGGTCCCGGCTGCGGGACGGGCCGATCGCGTCGACGATCGCGCCGTCGACCTCGTCGGCGGGCTCGGTCGCGGTCAGCGTGACCAGTCGGGAGCGGCTGACCACGATGTGGCCGCGCCGGTGCATCCGGACCAGGGCGGTGTCGAAGACCCGGCCCGGGCCCCCGGCCAGGAAGGCGGCTTCGAGCAGGGCGATGCCGCGGCCGGGCAGGCCCTTGGGGTTGCTGACGCGCCGTGCGGCCTGCTTGGCCTGCCAGGCGAGGAGCGCGGTGGCGGCCAGCAGGACGCCGGGCACGAGGTAGTAGGTGTTGTGCCACATGAGTGGTTCCCCCGGGTGGTGAGACATGGTTCGGGCGCGCGTGGCGCCGTCGTGGGGCGGTGGTGGGGCGGTTCCGGCGTGCGGTCCGGACGGACGCGCGGCCCGGGTGGGCGCGGCGTCGGGGCGGACGGGCACGGGTGCTGAGGGAGTGGTGCGGTTACGGGTGCGGGTGCGGGTGCGGGCGCGGGGCTCAGGCGTCCCGGCCGGGCCGCAGGGCGTGGCGCAGGCGGGCGAGCGGGCCTGACCGGCGTTCGGACCGTTCCTCGGGCGCCGGGTGGAGCCAGCGTTCCAGGGCCCGCCGCTGGTCCTCGGACGGTTCCGGGCGCTCGGTGAGCGCCCATTCGGCGAAGGCCCGGGCGTCGGCGCGGTAGCCGCCGGTCTGCGGACGGCTGCGGGCGTAGGTGAGGAACAGCGGCCCGTACTGCGCGCCGAGCAGGCGGGGCAGGTCCGGGGCCACCTTGGCGGCGGTGTCGCGTCGCTTGGCGGCCAGGCCGGTCGCCTGGGCGCGCACCTGCGCCGGGTCGAAGCCGGGCGGCACCGGGCCGCCGGCCACCAGGGCGGTGAGCAGTTCGGTCTGCCGGGCCGCCAGCCGGGCCCGCGCGGCGTCGGTGGCGGAAGCGGTGTCGGTGGCGGGAGCAGTGTCGGGGCCGGACGTGGTGTCGGTGCCGGACACGGCGGTGTCCGCGCCGAGGGCGGCGGTCACCGGCCGCCCTCCAGCACCCGCCGGACGGCGTCGAGTTCGGCTGCCAGCTCGGCCGGCGGCGGGAACGCGGCGTCGCGCTCCAGCAGCACCCCGGGCGGCGCGACCCTGGCGCACAGCTCGGCCAGCACCTCCAGCACCGGTTCGGTGACCGGGTGGGCGTGGGTGTCGTGCCAGACGCCGTCGACCATGGTGCCGCCCGCGATGTGCACGTAGGCGAGCGCCTCCAGCGGCAGCCGGTCCAGTTCGGCGGCCGGGTCGATGCCGAGGTTGACCCGGTTGGTGTGCAGATTGGCGACGTCGATCAGCAGCCGGACCCCGGTCCGCTCGACCAGCTCGGCCAGGAACTGCCCCTCGGTCAGCTCGTCGTCCGGCCAGGCCAGCTGGGCGGCGATGTTCTCCAGCGCCAGCGGCACCGGCAGCTGGTCCTGGGCGATCCGCACGTTCTCGGCGACCACCCGCAGGGCGTCGCGCGAGCGCGGCACCGGCAGCAGGTGGCCGGCCTCCAGGCCGCCGGCCCGGACGAACGCCAGGTGCTCGGTGACCACCGGGGAGCCGAGCAGCGCGGCCGTCCCGGCGAGCTTGGCCAGCCGGGCCGGGTCGGGCCGGTCGGCGCCGCCGAGGCCGAGCCCGACACCGTGCGGGACCACGGTGAGGCCCCGGTCGAGCAGGATCCGCAGGGATGCGGGGAGGTGGCCGTCGCAGATGTTCTCGGCTACGACCTCGACCCAGTCCAGGCCGGGCTGCCGCTCGACCACGGTGTCGATCTCGCTGCGCCAGCCGAGGCCGACGCCGAGCCGGCGCGCGGTTGCGGTGGTTCCGGTGCCAGTGGTGGTGCCGACGCCAGTGCCGGTGCCGGTGGTGGTGTCGGTCGTGGTGCCCGTCGTCGTTGCGGGCGGCTGCGGAGCGGTCCGCAGGGCGGGGGAAGTCATCGGTGCGCCCCCTTCGGAGGGCTGGGTGGAAAGCCGTCGGTCGGCGCGGGCCTCGTCGCCAGGGCCACCGGGCTGTGGTGCTGAGCATGTCCCCGGACTGTGCGGCTGCCAAGCCTCGGCCGGTCATCTCAGAGCATTACTTGAGCTTGGCGTTGAGTCAATCCGCGACCTCGGCCCGAATTTCCCGCATCGCCGCTGGTGGGGAGGGTTGCGGTGGAAAACGGGTTCGCAGGCGGACCGATGGTGGCTACTGTGACGCAGCTATGACACCGCTGACGATTCGTGACTTCCGCCCCGAGGACGCCGATGCCGTGGCGGCCGCCCACCGGGCCGGGCGTGAACACCTGGTCGAGGCGCCCGAGATGTTCGTCTGGCTGAACGCCCAGCAGACGAAGGGCCACTACCGCACCTTCGTCGCGGAGCTGGACGGCCGGGTGGTCGGCTCGGTCCGCTGCGGGGTAGTGACCGGGACCAGCACGACCGGCGTCGGCCACGCCAACGGCAGTGTCCTGCCCGAGTACCGGCGGCGCGGCGCCTTCACCGCGCTGCTGGCCGCCGCCGAGCGGCACCTCGCCGCGCACGGCGTGGTCGAACTGCACAGCTGGGTGGACGAGGAGCCCGGTCCGCGCGCCTTCGCCGCGGCCCGGGGCTTCACCGAGGGGCGGATCGCCCACTTCGGCGCCCGGGACCTCGCCCGTCCGCTGCCGGAGGCCCCGCCGCGGCCGGCCGGCGTCGAGCTGCGCCCGGCGGGCGCCTGGGCGGCCGACCCGCACCCGGTGTTCCTGGTCGAGGCGGACGCGATCCGGGACGAGCCGGGCGAGGTCGTGATGGACGCCGCCGACTACGACGAGTGGCTGGCGGGCGAGTGGCACCGCCCGGCCTTCGACGCCGCGCTGAGTGTCGTGGCCGCGGTCGACGGCCGGCCGGCCGCGTTCACCGCCGTCCACACGGACGGCGCGGACCGGTACTGGTCGGCGTTCACCGCCTGCCACCGGGACTTCCGCGGCCGGGGGCTGGCCAAGCTCGCCAAACTGGAGTCGCTGCGCCTGGCCCGGGAGGCCGGTCTGCGGCACGCGTACACCTCGAACGACGCGACCAATGCGCCGATGCTGGCGATCAACGCCTGGCTGGGCTACGAACGCTGCGCGAGCGAGCGGAAGTTCATCAAGCGCCTGGACGGCTGACGGGGGCCGGTCCCGGCCGGGGGCGGACCCCGTCCCGGCCGGGGACGACGGAGAGTGACGCTCGCCGGGTCGGTGGACTGAGCCGGACGGGTGAATCGGGTGCGCGGCCGGGCGCGGGCGCCGGGTCTCGGCCCGGCTCGGGAGTTCCCGGGGCTCTACGGGGCATCACATCGGCGCCGACAGTTCGTGCCCGAGTCATCGCGGGGGTGCCATGGAGATCCTGCTCCAGATCCTGGTCGGGTTCGTTCCGGCCGTGATCGGCTTTCTCGCGGCACGGTCGCTCGCCCGGACCCGACTCTTCCTGCGCTACGGCTTCCTGCGCGCGCTGCTGGGCCCGTACAGCCGGGTGCAGATAGTCACCCCGAGTATCGACGTGGGCGAGTTCGCCTACGCCAAGGACGGCTGCCGGCTCACCAGTCGGGGGCCCCGGAACGTGCTGTTCATGCCGATGGCCGAGGCGCGGGCCATCGCCGAACTCACCGACCTGCTGCGGAAGATCAACCGCAAGGCCACCATCGAGCTGGTCACCGCGGGCGCGCAGGACCCGCGGATGCCGACCTTCTCGGTCGGCGGGCCGAGCGTGAACGCCTACTCGGCGGGCGTCCTGGCCACCGCCTTCCCGGACTTCAGCCTGGAGCACCCGCAGGCGGCCCGGGCCCGCTGGGGCGGGATGGCCTTCGAGGCGCAGTACAACGCGGCCGACGAACTCGTCCGCGACCACGGCTTCGTGTTCGTCACCCGGACCTCCCGGCAGGCGCCCTGCGTGGTGCTCTGCGGGGTCTTCGCCTTCGGTTCGGCGATGGCGGTGGAGGCGCTCGCGGCGGCCGGGCGGCAGTCCCCGCTGGCCGTGCTGTTCCGCTCGGGGGAGAAGGGATTCGTCGCCGTCGAGGGCCGGGTGATCGGCCTGGACACCGTGGACGTGACGGTGGAGGTCTGCCGCGTCCTGCCGTCCGGCTGACCGGGCGTCGGCCGTCCACCCGGGCGCGCGCTGACCGGATCCCGGAACGGCCGCGGGCAGCGAACCGGGAGGAAAGGGGCGGGACGGGAGAGTCCGGGTCGGGGAATGGCCGAAAACGCCAGGGTTTCGCTCCACCGCTGTCACATCATCGGCATAATCGCGCCCATGACGATCAACCGTGCGAACGTGAGCGCGATTGCCGAGGACCTGTACGTCTGGCTCCCGCCGAAGCGGGGCTGGGGACTGGCCAACTGCGGACTGCTCGCCGGGCAACGGACCGCGTTGTGGATCGACACCCCCTACGACCCCTCGCTGGCCGCCGAGTTCCTCGCCGAGAGCCGCAAGCGGCTGGCCGACGGCGTGGACGTCGACCGGATCGTCGTCACCCACGCCAACGGCGACCACCTCTGGGGCGCGGGCGTGCTGCCGGACGCCGAGGTGATCGCCACCCGCGAGGCGCTGGAGCACATCCACTGGGAGCCGACGCCCCAGCAGACCCACGCGCTGGTCACCGGGAGCGACCCGGACTCGCCGCTCGGCGACTACCTCCGGCGCCACTTCGGGCAGTTCGACTGGTCCGGGACCGATCCCGTCCACCCGGACACCGTCTTCCAGGGCGAACTGGAACTGCGGGTGGGGGAGTACCCGGTGCAGATCACCGGCCTGCCCGCCGCCCACACCGGCGGCGACCTCATCGTCCACCTCCCGCACCAGCGCGCGGTGTTCACCGGTGACGTGATCTTCGGCTCGACCGCCGCCCAGCCCGGCGACCACCCCTCGCACTGGGCCGGTCCGCTGGAGAACGTCATCGCCGCCTGCGAGCGGATCCTGGCCACCGGCGCCCGGATCATCGTGCCCGGCCACGGACCGGTGCTCGACCGCCCGGGCGTCCACGAGCACATCGCCTACCTCGGTCACGTCCGCGAGCGCACCCACGCCCTGCACGCCGCCGGGCTCACCGCGCTGGACGCGGCCCGCCGGATCATCGCCGAGCAGCGGTACCCCGAACTCGGCCTGCCCGAGCGGCTGGTGCTCACCGTCGCCGCCGAGTACCGGCACCTGGACGGCAACGAGGTGCCGAACATCCTGGAAGCGATGAACCAGGTGGCGCTGGTGGCCCGTGAGATCGACGAGGACGCCGACCGCCGGGCGCCCCGCCCGCGCGCGGACGGCCCCGCCACGGCCTGAGCCCCGACCACGGCCCGAACCCCGACCCACGACACCTGACCCACGGCACCTGAGCCCCGGCCCGCGGCAGCCGGCCGGCGGCAACCCGACCGAGCCCGTTCTTCGTACAAGGAAACTCCGAGGACGTCGATGACGCAGTTCCTGGTACCGGCCCTGGCGCTGATCGCGCTCGCCGCGCTCGTGGCCGCCGCGCTCCTGGCGCGCGGCCGCTCGCGCGCGGTGGCCCGGGCCGACGCCGCCGAGGCCGCCTCGGGCCTGGCCGCCGAACGCGCCCGCGCCGCCGAGGGGCAGACC